>JALFIB010000131.1 GCA_022776305.1 Lachnospiraceae bacterium | reverse complement strand
TCAATAAAGAACAGACCAATGTGATTATGGGAAGGAAGTTAAAGCTTCTCTGGGGAAAAGAATATATTGAAGATGAGATTGGAACGGTGCGTTTTCGCATCTCCCCACTTTCTTTTTATCAGGTAAATCCCCTCCAGACGGAAAAACTTTACGGTAAAGCACTGGAATATGCCGGGCTGACAGGAAATGAGACAGTTTGGGATCTGTACTGCGGCATCGGTACGATTTCCCTATTTCTTGCCCAGAGGGCGAAAAAAGTATATGGAGTGGAAATCGTGCCGGAGGCTATTGCAGACGCAAAACAGAATGCAAAGCTGAACGAGATCACAAATGCTGAGTTTTATGTGGGGAAAGCGGAAGAAGTACTGCCGGAGAAATATGAAAAAGAGCAGATTAAAGCAGAGGTGATCGTCATTGATCCGCCCCGCAAAGGCTGTGAACAGACCGTGCTGGAGACTATGATCCGGATGGAACCGGAGCGCATCGTGTATGTCAGCTGTGATTCCGCAACGTTGGCAAGAGACTTAAAATACTTGTGTGAGAACGGATATGAGCTGAAACGGGTCTGCCCCGTCGACATGTTCGGAAATAGCGTCCACGTAGAAACTGCCGTGCTTTTGACCAAGTGCTGAAACTACGTCAAGAGGAGCGGATGATGTATGTGGAAAAAAACAAAAAAGGGGGTGTTTGGATCGAAAAAGGGGAGTGTTCGGTGGAAAACAGGAATGTATTTACTGGAAGGGGAAAAATATTTTCCGGAAGTATTTGACAAATGAGGATTCGGTACTATAATAGGTCGGGGCAAAATTTATCGTTTGAAGAAAGTGTGGAAACCATGAATGAAAAACACATGTTTAGTAACCGTGATCTCTGGAAGCTTCTGATCCCTTTAATGATAGAGCAGCTTTTGGCGTCTCTGATGGGAACGGTGGATACCATGATGGTGAGCAACATCGGTTCGGAGGCTATTTCGGCCGTATCCCTTGTTGATTCCATCAATGTCCTTGTGATACAGGCCTTTGCTGCATTGGCTGCGGGCGGAACCATTATCTGTTCACAGTATCTCGGAAGGCGTGAGCCGGAGCGGGCGAACCAATTTGCATCCCAAGTTGTATTGGCTACGACTGCACTTTCTGTAAGTGTGATGTTGATCTGCCTTGCTTTTCGGTCACCTCTTCTTCGCTTGATCTTTGGTTCTGTGGAACCTTTGGTCATGCAGGATTCTAAAATTTACTTTTTCTATACAGCACTGTCTTTTCCATTCATTGCTGTATACAATGCGGGAGCCTCTCTTTTCCGTGCCCAGAAAAACACGAGGACACCTATGGCTGTTTCTGTGACTTCCAATTTCCTGAATATCGGAGGAAACGCCATTCTCATCTGGGGATTTAAGATGGGAGTTGCAGGTGCGGCTCTGTCTACCTTGCTGTCCCGCATTTTTTGTGCCGTGGTAGTCATGTATTTGCTGCGTAAACCGGAATATGAACTAAGTGTGACGGACTACCATAAAATGAGGCCGAACTTTGGCAATATCAAGAAGATTATGGCAGTAGGTATTCCTTCCGGTATTGAAAATTCTATGTTCCAGTTTGGAAAATTGGCGATCCAGTCCACCGTATCCACCCTTGGTACCGTGGCTATCGCAGCGCAGGCAATGACCAATATTCTGGAGGCTCTCAATGGAATTTGCGCTATGGGAGTGGGTATCGGCATGATGACGGTGGTAGGCCAGTGTATCGGTGCAGGCCGAGATGAAGAAGCTGCATACTACATAAAAAAATTAACCGGATGGGGGGAGATCGTCCTGATCGTCAGCTGTGCTGCTGTATTGGCTGCCACGAAACCAGTCACTATTTTAGGGGGAATGGAAGCCAAAAGCGCAAAGATGTGTTTTGACATGATGTTTACTATCACCATAGTAAAACCGCTGGTCTGGGCGCTTTCTTTTCTGCCGGCTTACGGAATGCGTGCTGCCGGCGATGTGAAATTTTCCATGACTGTGACTTGTTTCAGCATGTGGTTTTTCCGCGTGGTCTTGGCCGTATTGCTCTGCCGTTTTACCGGTATTGGGCCAATGGGAGTCTGGGTTGCCATGTTTACGGACTGGACTGTGCGGGCGATATTTTTCACACAACGGTTCCGTAGCAGGAAATGGCTGAGGCACCATGTGGTTTAAGGATGAAAGGCAAATGGGGGATTTATTTGATTCGGTTAAATTTTACGTTGACTTTTTGGAAAGTATAGTATATATTGTAAAAAAAAATAATTTAGCACAGCAAACCGATGAAGCGGAAGTAACGGCAGTTATGCGCGCACAGAGAGTCCGGGATGGTGAGAGCCGGGCGGAGATGCAGGTTGTCAAATGGGCCGCTGAGGGCACAGTCAAAGGCGATAGCTTAGTATTCTGTGACGTGAGGCATACGTAAGTTGCAAGAGATATGATGGTATCTCATAAGCGCACGAGAGATCGTGAATCAGGGTGGCACCGCGGAAAGATTATATTCGTCCCTGACAGGTTTATTAGCCTGTCAGGGATTTTTTACGTTATTAAGGAGGGGTAATATGTATCCATCATTTGAGTCTGTGAAGGAATTGGCAGAAACGGGAAAATACAAAAGGATCCCTGTCTGTGAGGAAATGCTTTCAGACAGGTTTACTACCATTGAGATCATGCGGACGCTTCGTGCGGTGAGCAGCCACTGCTATCTGTTGGAAAGCGCTGAAGCCCACCAGCAATGGGGAAGATATTCTTTTCTGGGATATGCGCCTACCATGGAGATCACCTGCAGGGCCGGAAGGGTGAAGATCCGAAAAGGAGAGGATATCCGTGAGGAGGAGATACGTCAGGAACCGCCCCAAAAGGTGATCCGGGAGATCCTTGAAGCGAATAAAAGCCCAAAAATGGAAGGTATGCCGGCATTTACAGGGGGATTGGTGGGTTATTTTTCATATGATTATATTTGTTACAGCGAACCTTCCCTTCATTTTAGCAGCGAGGATCCCGATTCTTTCCAAGATGTAGACTTGATGCTCTTTGATAAAGTGATCGTCTTTGACCATTATAGACAAAAGGTCATGGTGATCTGCGGTGTGGAAGCTGACCGGGTGGAAGCTTCTTATCAGGAGGCAGAGGGAAAACTGCAGGAGATGGAAGAGCTGCTGAAAAGCAACGCAAAGGCATATTTTCCACCGGTCCATTTAAAAGAAGAAATCAGACCCTGCTTTTCGAGAGAGCGTTATACAGAAATGGTGGAAAAAGCGAAACACTATATCAGAGAAGGGGATATTTTCCAAGTGGTCCTTTCCAATCCTATGGAAGCAAAAGCAGAGGGAAGCTTATTTGATGTGTACCGTATTTTAAGGAGCTCCAATCCTTCGCCTTATATGGTTTACTTCTCCAGTGACGACATGGAGCTGGTAGGTGCCTCGCCAGAGACTCTGGTGAAACTGGAGGACGGAAGGCTCCATACCTTCCCTCTGGCCGGAACCAGACCCAGAGGAAAGACACGAGAGGAAGACCTTGCACTGGAAAAGGAGCTGCTGGCAGATGAGAAAGAGCTGTCTGAGCACAATATGCTTGTAGATCTTGGGAGGAATGATATCGGTAAGATCAGCAGGATCGGAAGCGTGGAGGTAGAAAAATACTTATCCATTGAAAGATTCTCCCACGTGATGCATATCGGTTCTACTGTGGCGGGGCAGATTCGGGAAGAGAAAGATGCCCTTGATGCAGTGGACGCTATCCTACCGGCAGGAACCCTTTCCGGTGCCCCAAAACTACGGGCCTGCCAGATCATTGACGAGCTGGAAGGAAGGAAGCGGGGCGTATACGGAGGTGCGATCGGGTATCTGGATTTTACGGGAAATCTGGATCTCTGTATTGCCATCCGCCTTGCCTTTAAGAAAAACGGAAGGATCACCATCCGTTCCGGAGCCGGGATTGTGGCGGACAGCGTGCCGGACAAAGAATTTGAGGAGTGCCGCAATAAGGCAAAGGCAGTGGTCAATGCGGTGCTGCAGGCAGAGGAGGGGGTAAAATGATTTTACTGATCGATAATTATGACAGCTTTTCCTACAACCTCTACCAGCTGGCAGGAGCTTTTGGAAAGGAGATACAGGTAGTTCGCAATGATGAGTATTCCGTGAAGCAGATCGAGGCAATGGAGCCGGAAGGGATCATTATTTCACCGGGGCCCGGCAGGCCGGAGGATGCAGGAGTTTGTATTGAAGTGATAAAGAAGCTTGGGAAAAAGATTCCTCTCCTTGGGGTGTGTCTGGGACACCAGTCGATCTGCATGGCATTTGGAGGCACCGTTACTTACGCAAAAAAACTGATGCACGGCAAGCAGTCGGAAATCAAGGCAGAACCGGGCAGCATACTGTTTAAAGGGCTTCCGCCCAAATTGCCTGTAGCAAGATACCATTCGTTGGCAGCGACAGAAGCATCTTTGCCTACGGAGCTGAGAGTGACAGCCCGCACTTTAGACGGGGAAGTGATGGCGGTAGAACATGAGACATATCCTGTATTTGGTGTACAGTTCCATCCGGAATCTGTTCTGACACCTGACGGGAATAAGATAATGGAAAATTTTATGGAGGTAATCAGACATGATTAAAGAAGCAATCATCAAACTTTCAAAAAAAGAAAACTTAAGTTATCAGGAAGCAGAAAACGTTATGGACGAGATCATGAGCGGGCAGGCTACCCCGGTGCAGATGTCTTCCTATCTCACTGCATTGTCCTTAAAGGGCGAGACCATTTATGAGATCACAGGGTCTGCGGCAGGAATGAGGGCCCACTGCGTGAAGCTTCTCCATGAGCTGGATGTGCTGGAGATCGTAGGTACAGGCGGGGACGGTTCAAACTCCTTTAATATCTCCACGACAGCTTCCCTTGTGATCGCGTCTGCCGGTGTTCCTGTGGCAAAGCATGGCAACAGGGCTGCCTCCTCTAAAAGCGGGGCGGCAGATGTACTGGAAGCTCTTGGAGTAAATATTATGGTATCCCCGGAGAAAAGCGCTCAGCTGTTGAAGAAGATTAATATCTGCTTCCTCTTTGCCCAGAATTACCATATTGCAATGAAATATGTGGCGCCTATCCGGAAAGAGCTTGGTATCCGCACTGTGTTTAATATCCTTGGGCCGCTCTCCAACCCGGCAGGGGCAAATATGGAACTGATGGGCGTGTTTGACGAATCTCTGGTAGAACCTCTTGCCCGTGTCATGCTGAATCTTGGGGTAACCCGCGGTATGGTAGTATTTGGCCAAGACAAGCTGGATGAGATCTCCATGAGTGCGCCTACCTCCGTCTGCGAGATACGGGATGGAAATTTCCGGTCCTATGTGATCACTCCGGAGCAGTTCGGTTATACATCCTGCAAAAAAGAAGAATTAGTTGGCGGGACGCCGCAGGAAAATGCAGAGATTACAAGAAATATCATATCCGGTCAGGACAAAGGGGCAAGGCGTCAGGCAGTATGCTTAAATGCGGGAGCAGCGCTGTATATTGCAGGAGCAGCCGGTTCTCTGGAGGAAGGTGTCTGCCTTGCAGAAAAGCAGATCGATAGCGGGGCAGCAAAGAAAGTATTGGATGATTTTATACGGGAGAGCAATGAGGCATGAATATTTTAGATGAGATTGCAGGAAGGACGAGGAAACGCATAGAAGAAGAGAAAAGGCGTATCCCATTGGAAACAGTGAGGCAAAAGGCCGAAGAGCAGAAAAAGATACAGAAAAGGCCTGATTTTGCTTTTGAACAAGCGCTGAGAGCGGAAGGAATGTCTTTTATCTGTGAGGTGAAGAAGGCGTCACCCTCAAAGGGGCTGATCGCTCCTGAGTTTCCTTATCTGGAGATCGCAAAAGAATATGAGACCGCAGGTGCCTCCGCCATTTCCTGTTTGACAGAACCTTTTTATTTCCAAGGGAAAGACGAGTATCTGGCGGAGATATCCTGTGCAGTAAACATTCCGGTACTTAGAAAAGACTTTACGGTAGATGAGTACATGATCTATCAGGCAAAAGCCATAGGCGCTGATTCGGTACTTTTGATCTGTGCGATTCTGGATGATGCACAGCTTAAGGATTACGGGGATCTGGCCGGGGAATTAGGGCTGTCTGCACTGGTGGAAGCCCACTCCGGTGAAGAAGTGGAGCGGGCCCTTAGGTCCGGCGCCAGGATCATAGGAGTGAATAACCGGGATTTAAAAACATTTCAGGTAGATATCACCACCAGCCACCGGCTCAGGCAGATGGTTCCGCCGGACATCCTGTTTGTGTCAGAGAGCGGTATCCGGGGCACGGAAGATATCCGTGACCTTGGGAAAAACGGGACGGACGCTGTGCTTATCGGTGAGACGCTGATGCGTGCAAAGAATAAAAGCGGGCTGCTGCAGGAGTGGAAAAATGTGTAAAGAAAAATTGAAAGGCCGGGTAAAGATCAAGATCTGCGGGCTGAGCCGTGAAGAAGATATCGCATTTGCCAATGAAGCACGGCCGGATTTCTGTGGGTTTATCATCAACGTGCCGAAAAGTATCCGGAATACGACTCTGGAGCAGGTGCGGGAACTCCGGAAAAACCTTTCCCCGGAAATCGTACCGGTAGGTGTATTCCGGGACGAGCCCATAGAGACGGTGGTATCTCTGCTCCGGGACGGGACCATTGCTGCAGCGCAGCTCCATGGCCATGAAGACGAGGAGTATATCAGAACCCTTAAGTCGAGAGGGGATTTCACTGTGGTGAAGGCCTTCAATGAGAATACCATGGGACAGGCGCAGGCGTGCAGTGCAGACTACGTTCTTTTGGACCACGGAAGCGGGGGAACGGGCGAGGCCTTTCATTGGGAACTGGCGGAAATGATCCACAGGCCCTATTTTCTGGCGGGCGGCCTGAACCGGAAAAACATCCTGCAGGCCATAGAGGCGCTTCATCCCTGGGCTGTGGATGTGAGCAGCGGAGTGGAGACGGAAGGAAAAAAAGACAAGGATAAGATGATCGAGATTGTGCAGATGGTGCGCAGTCTGGAAGGATAAATGAGGAGGCTGTAAGATGAGCGGAAGATTTGGAATCCACGGCGGGCAGTATATACCTGAGACACTAATGAATGCCGTGATGGAACTGGAAGAAGCGTACAATCATTATAAGGACGATCCGGAATTTAACCGGGAGCTGGCAGAGCTTTTCAATGATTATGCAGGAAGGCCCTCAAGGCTGTATTATGCCAAGCGCATGACAGAATCTCTGGGTGGGGCAAAAATTTATTTAAAGAGAGAAGACCTGAACCACACAGGTGCACACAAGATCAACAACGTATTGGGACAAGTGTTGCTGGCAAAAAAAATGGGTAAGACTCGTGTCATTGCAGAGACGGGAGCGGGACAGCACGGGGTAGCTACTGCCACTGCAGCGGCTTTGATGGATATGGAATGTGAAGTATTTATGGGTGAGGAGGACACGAAGCGGCAGGCTTTAAATGTATACCGCATGCGTCTTTTAGGGGCTAAGGTACACGCAGTCTCCAGCGGCACCGGGACTTTAAAGGATGCTGTGTCAGAGACGATGCGTGAGTGGACAAAACGGATCGATGATACCCATTACGTGCTGGGTTCCTGTATGGGTCCCCACCCATTCCCAACCATTGTCAGGGATTTCCAGAGTGTGATCTCAAAAGAGATCAAAGAGCAGATCCTTGAAAAAGAAGGCAAACTTCCGGATGCCGTTCTGGCATGTGTGGGAGGAGGCTCCAATGCAATCGGTGCATTTTACCATTTTATCGGGGATGAAAGTGTGCGGCTGATCGGCTGCGAGGCCGCAGGCCGTGGTGTCAATACGGCAGAGACGGCAGCTACCATTGCCACAGGGCGCCTTGGGATCTTCCATGGCATGAAATCTTATTTCTGTCAGGACGAATACGGACAGATCGCACCGGTTTATTCCATTTCCGCAGGGCTTGATTATCCGGGCATCGGTCCGGAACACGCATACCTGTATGACAAAGGCAGGGCGGAGTACGTTGCGGTGACAGACGATGAGGCGGTGGAGGCTTTTGAATACTTGTCAAGAATGGAAGGTATTATTCCGGCTATTGAGAGTGCACATGCGGTAGCATATGCGAAAAAATTGGCACCTACTATGAAAAAAGATGAGATTATCGTCATTAATATTTCAGGACGCGGAGATAAAGACTGTGCGGCAATTGCACGATACAGAGGGGAGGATATTTATGAGTGAGACCGTAAGAAAAAACGAGAGGATACAATCAGCATTTGAAAATGGAAAGGCATTTATCCCTTTTATTACCTGCGGAGATCCCTCCCTTGAGGTCACGGAACAGCTGGTCTATGCCATGGAAGAAGCAGGGGCTGACCTGATCGAGCTGGGAATCCCTTTTTCAGATCCTACGGCAGAAGGGCCGGTGATCCAGGAAGCAAATATGCGTGCACTTTCAGGCGGGGTGACGACGGATAAAATATTTGAGATGGTGAAGAGGATCCGGAAAAACACGAAGATCCCTATGGTATTTATGACATACGCAAATGTGGTCTTTTCCTACGGGACAGATCGCTTTATACGGACGGCGGCAGAGATCGGTATGGACGGCATTATCCTTCCCGACGTTCCTTTTGAGGAAAAAGCGGAATTTGATACGGTATGCGCTCAGTACGGCATTTCTCTGATTTCCCTCATTGCACCTACTTCACACCAGAGGATCGCTAAGATCGCAAAAGAAGCAGAAGGGTTTATTTACTGCGTATCTTCCCTTGGAGTGACAGGGGTGCGGACCGAATTTGCCAGTGATATCAATGAGACGGTAGGACTGATCAAGGAGAACAGTGCTCTTCCCTGCGCCATCGGTTTTGGAATTTCAACACCGGATCAGGCAAAGAAAATGGGCCGGATCGCAGACGGCGCCATTG
Organism: Lachnospiraceae bacterium; assembly: GCA_022776305.1. Taxonomy (GTDB): domain Bacteria; phylum Bacillota; class Clostridia; order Lachnospirales; family Lachnospiraceae; genus Choladousia. The sequence continues at coordinate 812 of JALFIB010000131.1, read as the reverse complement.
TGGGTTCAGCCATTGTAAAGATCTGCAAAGAATACGGCAAGGACTGCGTTCCCCATGTTGCACAGTATGTAAAAACCATGAAGGATGCGCTGAAAACACTGTCGTGATGATAGAGTGCCGGATGGCATAATTTGCAGTTGCAGTACTTCAGAAAATTTTTTATAATAGCCTCCTAGGTTCCTTGGAAGGAGAAAAATTAACGCTATGGAAAAGCTGGCGCGATGAAAAGTGCACGGTGAAAAGTAGAAGCTTTTCTGTGGCATATATCCAGAATATAGTGAGGCAATTATGAAAGACAGAGTACTGAATGAAAATAAAAAGATAGAGAGGGAATTCCTAAAATATGTTTCCCAGAACATTCTGGCTATGCTTGGCATTTCGGCCTATATTTTAGCTGATACTTTTTTCATTTCCTGGGGAGAAGGGGCAGATGGCATCACGGCATTGAATCTGGTACTTCCGGTGTACAGCCTGATCTTTGCCATTGGTTCCATGGTCGGTGTGGGTGCAGCCATTAAGTTCAGCATCCAGCGGGCAAGAGGAGAGGATGGAGCGGACGAATACTTCTCCAATGCAGTATGGTTCACCTTCCTTTTCAGCCTTGTTTTTCTTATAGTAGGAATCTTCTCTCCCGATAAAGTAGTAATGCTTTTGGGCGGAAAAGATGAGATCGTAGCGGTGGGGACTCCCTATACGCGCATCTTTCTCATGTTTGCGCCCTTTTTTATGTGGAATTACGTCTGGTGTGCTTTTATCCGGAATGACGGAGATCCATCCCTTGTGATGGTTGCCACGCTGGTCAGCAACTTTTT
>JALFIB010000114.1 GCA_022776305.1 Lachnospiraceae bacterium | reverse complement strand
TTCACCCCGGGAATTCCGATAAAGACAGGAAAAAGGGATTCAATATAGCTTAAGATCATGGCTAAGGCCGTAAAAATTCCAAAGTACGCAGCACGTTGTCTCATCACGTTTCCTCTTTTACGCATCTGCCCTCTGAGGCAGACCGGTAATGATCCAAATGGATCAAATCGTATTTTTTATCTGCTTTTCTTCTCAATGAGCGATGACGTCCGGCTTGTCATCCCCCTTAAAAGCGTCTTCTCCAATGATCCGGACAGTCACTTTATTAGGGAGGCAGACGATCATCTCTCCTGCTGACTTGATTTTTCCCTGCTTCACACAGAGATGGTCCGGACAGTCAGCCTGTACCATCCTCACTGTGTTGTCTTTAATCTCAATCTGATTGGTGGAGCCAATGTCTATCACCTGTTCTTCATCCAGCTCATAGGTGCCGTATGTCTCTCCGTTTATTTCCACCGTAACACTGGCCCCTTCTTTTTGCAGAAAAAACCTTGCCGCAAACAGGGCAAGGCTGACTGCCACTATGGAAATTCCAAGTATCACATCTGCTTTTTTCATACTGTTAACTTTCATAAGAATTGCTTCAATACATCTCTAAAAGCACCAAAAGCATTGTAACATACGGAATCAATAAAATCAATTTAAAAGAAAGCTTTTCGTTTCGGCCATAAGAAGCCACTCATCATAGATTCTGAAAGAACCTTTAAAACAGGTCTTTCAAAATCTGGTCGGCAGTCATATTCCTGTATCCATCAGGATCTGACATCACAGAAGTACCGGATACATTCCACCTCATCTGTGCATAATCTGTCAGATAACTGCTTCCCCTTGCACAGTTGGGATACTTTTTATAGTACTGCGGAAAATATTTCTTCATATATTTCTTTGCGAGAGCAACTGCTTTGCTGTTCGCTTTTCCGCTGCGGGATGGTGTTCCGCAAAGCTGTACCCCAGGCGGGCTTGCATGGAGCAAAACCACACTTCCGTCGGAGCATTGCCCCACTACCATCCAGACATGTCCGCTGGAGCTCATGATATCTCCGGCACGGTAGTCCTTTACTTTCCCCTTTGATGTATAAGTACCCCAGCCACGGTTTGAAAAATTCTTAGCCATTTTGGAAGCACTCATCACGTATCCCTTTTTCCCGCTCACGGTATTCATAATATTGTAAATGCACCAGCCAATATAGCCTGAGCAGTCTAATCCGTCGTGGATTTGGTACCGCGTAGTGCGGTAATCGTAATTCTTATTCTGTTTTTCAAAAAAGCTCTTCCATCGTGGGCTGACCCCTATGGTAACGGCTTCCTCGCCGGCTCCTGTATCCGCCTCGTTCCATCCGCCGCCCCACACGTAGAGCGTACTGCCCACAGGCTGGAGTGCAGTCTGAAGCAGCTTTTTCAGCGTGGATTTTGTCTCGATAAACGGAATGGTAACCTTTGATACAGCGCTATACTTTGTATAGATCTTTTTGCTCCCCTTTTTCTGGTATCCACGTACACGAATGCGGTATGTCTTTTGCATATCCAGTTCTTTAAAAGAAACACTTGTTTTCGTGGTATCTTCTTTTTTCAAAAGCTTACCCTTTGAGTTATACAAGTACACCTGATAACCGGACGCATTTTTCCTCTTACTCCAAGAGACCTTCACCGTGCACCCACTTCTCTTTACAGAAATCGTGATGGGTGTTTTAGACATATCAGCTGCCTGGGCCGAAATCCCGGATATAAACAGCGACATAACCAGCAGCAAAAACGCCAGATACCATTTTTTCTTTCTACCCATTATACTCCCCCGCCTTTCTTGACATTCCAGTATATGTCTTAATGATATTCGAAATCTCCCATTACGTCAAGAAAAGCCCGACGCGAATCATCCAATCGGATGAAAACATCAGGCTTCTCCTCATTTTATAAGCTATTTTATTTCACAAATCTCGCTAAAGTATGTCCCTCAGTCCTTGCATCTGCAATTACTTCCATAAAACGAAAAATACATGGTCTCCGATCTTTTTATAAGAAGCAGTCAAACCTAATCTCTTATATGCAGGCTCTGTCATAAAGAAAAGATACGTATTGAAGCAGATATTCTTATCTTCTACCTTCAGGTAGACTTTATCCCCCGCTTTATAAGACTGGTACTTAGCCAGTACTTCCTTCGCCGCAAGGGTACACTCCTCCGTAACGATGGTAGGAGTCTTCAAAGCTTTTGTGAGAGTACCGTTTCGTGCCGGCTCAAACTGCTGCTTCTGGTAAATGATCTCACGAAGTTTAGACGGGAACAAGGAACTGTAAACACGGTTCATGATCACCATCCCCACAGCAACCTTTCCTTCATAAGCCTGGTTGCCTGCTTCGCAATAAATGATCGCTGCCAAAAACTGCTCGTCGCTTACAATCGGATCTGTATAATACGTATCCTCTACAGTCACACTGGCAATGGGCGCATTATTAATGTTGATCAGTTTGCCCCTGCCATTGCTTGCAAACTTATACGTCTTTCCTTTGATCGTAAGTGTCTTATTGACAACCTTTAAATAAGTGGTGGTATCAAAGTAATAATAATAACTTCCTATCTTGTGCAGGCCGATATAAGCTTTGCCGTCGCTTCCCAGATAGCGGTTGCCTTTCCAACAGCTTTTCAGACGCGTACCACTTTTTCCTACGTAGTAACGGCCAACCCATTTGCTTGTAACCATGGCGCCGGTTTCACCAAAGTAATAATACTGCTTATTGATCTTGATCCAGCAGTTGGTAGCCATGCGACCGTTTTTGGAAGTGAAATAGTACGTCTTTTTATTGTAAACACGACGCCCTTTCAGCACAGCACCTCTTTTGCTGAAAGCATACGTATATTTACCACGCACCTGATACATGCCATTTACATACAATGCACCTTTAGGACCGGCATAGTATAGATCACCCTTGTACTTGATCCATCTGTCTTTAAAAAGAACACCGGACTTTGAAAAATAATACCATTTCTTACCTTTATATAGCCAACCTGTCTGGCGGATCCCCTTGGAATTCACATAATATGTATGGTCGATCCACTTTTTCTTCACAAGCTTTCCATTTGCATCATAGTAAGAATACGTACCGTTTGCATTCTTTTTCCATCCTGCCTCAGCACTGGCTGTCATGCAGAA
>JALFIB010000102.1 GCA_022776305.1 Lachnospiraceae bacterium | reverse complement strand
CAGGGTTGTTTCATGAAAACCATGTGACAACGCTTCCTGATTTCGATAGTCTAAATCATGCTGCATATACCGCTGAAATGCATTGGCATACTTACTTACTTTGAAAAAAAGCGCAAATTATCCCTATCCCCTTTACATTTCTTTTTTTCAGAGGTATTCTTTATACATAGTCAATACAGACTGGCTATGCCTTTAAATACATACTGTTCCCGCAGGTCTGCATTGTCACAAAAACAGTCCATCATTTCTGTCATTATATTTGTGCTACCTGTCTCGTGCATTGCCAGGCGCAGGATGTTATATGCATATTTTCTGATGAGCGCCAGATTATTTCGGGATTTTTTGGCAGGTGAGCGATCTTCCCTGAATGTGTCATCCAACACATGATGGAGCCGGTTCTCTATTGACCAGTGCATTCTTTTTATGCGGCCCAGTTCCTCTGCGGTAAGAATAAGGTCTGATATCAGTGCGGTACACTGAATATCCTTTCCGGCCCCCTCTTCCGCAGAAGGTGCCGGGACTCTTCTGGATCCTTTTTTCATAAACTCTTCCCTGGATGGAGTGACATCGTTCTCCCGGCTGTCCTTTTCAACCGGCACCCTTACCTGCCTGATCCGTCCAATGCTCTGAACACGCGCCCATTCTTTTCGGCTTTTGGTAAGGTTTGCGGCATCTTTACATATTTGACAAGTCCTATACTCTTTTCTGTCCCGATTCTTTTCCATCTGACTGATTTCTTCATACTTCTCAAGATACTCCCGCATTACAGAATCTGGAGTTTCGCCTTTTTTCTTTTTAGCAGCTTCTGCTTCTAGTTTGTCCATAAACGTATGGATCTCCTCATAAGCCTCCGGTTGGTTTTTCTTTACAGTCAGCACAAAATGTCCTCCCTGTCCATGGATCTGTTCCATGATAGCAGTCTGCGTTCCAATCGCATCAATCGTTATTACACTTCCACTGATATCCAGGAGTTTTAACAATTCAGGGATCACTGTAATCTCATTCGTCTTTGAATCTACAGGAAGCTGTGCAAGCAGCAATCCCCGGACAGTTTCCACTACGTTCAAAATCATTGGAGTTGCCGCACCTTTTGTCTTTTCTGTTGCTCCGCGGAGTGCTTTCCCGTCAATCGCAAGATGGGTATTCCTCGAGTCCACAATCTCTCCAATCCATTCCATAAAAGCACACAAGGCTAATTCCTCATCAATTCCGCTCAGCATCCGACTGATCGTGGAGGGCGAGGCGATTCCGTATTTCAATTCCATATGTTTCCGCAGCCATTCCAGGTTGTTTTTGCACCAGTTAAGACTCCTGCGGATTGTTGTCCTGCCGCAAAGAAATCCGATTGTGACACATACCAGCATTTCTGCCAGATCGTGTCTTTTCTCTCTGTCGCATCGATAATCCGGGATTTGCCTGAAATAATGGATCAGCTTTTCTGTCAGAAATGGTTTTTCAGCACATTTCCAGAACCACCTGTATTTTCTCCAGAAGTTCCTGCTGTTTCTCGTTAACTTTTGAAATGATTTCCGTTTTATCCAGACATACTAAATAGATTGTCTCTAACTTGTGCAGTTCTTCCAGACTCACGCCCCATTTTTTATATATTCTGCGGGACAGGGACGATATCTGAGCTGCAAACTGATAATGAAAATCCGATTCATTTTTCATCGTTCGTTTTTTCTGGATATATGAAGTTGGAGATTGCTTTAAAAGGATAATGGAGAGTACATCTTCCCAATCATCTCCTAATGGTTTTTTCCAGTCATCCGGGCACAATTCCCAGACAGCTTTTGAAAACCCGTATTCCCATACCTCTGCATCTGTTAAAGATACCTTCCTTTTGTTGCTTTGTATTACCCCTTCGGGAGTAATAATACCGATATAAGTATCGACTGGCTGCGGATATTTTTTCCCTTTTACACGCCGGGATGTTCTTTTATAAAGATAATAAGAATCCCCCTTTTTTTTCACGGTAGTCCCCTTTACGCGGTGTTTTTGAACCCATTCTGGATATTTTTTCTCAGTAACTGGCATAATGTCCTCCTTCCTGTATAGGTGGCGCATACCTATACTATATAGACATTATACCTCTACTTGAGCAAAAAGTCGAGGGTTATACACGCTTATGTATAGCATGTATAACCCTCGATGAAATCTGATCTTTTTAGACTTTTAAAATATCTTCATGAAACAACCCTGATCCTAAAAGCGTACCGGATTCCGGTACGCTTTTAATGTATACTTTAATATTTATAATTATTTTTTCTGTCCACAGCCAGTACAGATCTGGCCATCAGGAATCTGTTCGTCATAAGCCCCTTTGTCAACAATCCACTTCTGCTCTGTCACTGCATCATGATGGATAGTATCAATTTGAACATCATCAACATGATAGCCACTCCCACAACCAATACAATGTATTCCTAATAATTCACCAGAAGCTGTGATATCTATACCACATACATTACAAATATAATGTCCTTCATAAACTGGCTCATCATAGGCTTCCTCAACAACGACTGTTTCATAATGTCCTTCTTCTTCATGGTGGACTGTCTTCACATCATCTATCCATGTATGCACATGTTCTTCTGCAGTCTGGCTGCCACACGCCTTACAATCAGCAACTGACTTGTAATCTGATGCACTGTAGTCTTTTGCACCTGCTGAAATGCCGTATCTTGTGCACAGCTTTAAAAATTCTTGGCTTCCCACGAAACCAGAAAAGATCGTTCCCTTTGTTGCGCCGTCATTAAGTTTCCCTGTCCAGTCTGCTTTTCCTGTCGGGTCAGAACCTCTATCAAAGAAAGCATTGTACATGTATTCAACAAAATCATTATTGCAAAGGCTCTTTTCCTGAAACTCTCTACTGAAAATAAATCCATAAGCGATATCCGCACCGGACATACCTTCTTTAAGCTTGCCTACCCAGTCATTAACTCCTTCCTGATCAGGGTTCCTGCCAAGGCATACGTTATACAGCCTTGTCACAAAATCCGTCACTGTTTTATTTTCTGTGCCGCACTTTACACAGTTTCCGGTAATGACCGTCTTTTTATCGTTCCACCGGCCGTCGCCACGCCTGATTTCATAGAATTCGCAAATACTTGTGAACTCCGCTGATTCGATAAAACCTGTAAGCAGTGAACCACGTGTCGCACCATCTGCAAGTGCTTCTTTCCAGTTCGCCATGCCCTGAGCATCCGGATTTCTGTCCAGATACACGTGATACAGACTGCGGATAAAACATTCATCACAAAGGTTCATTGCCTGGAACTCATTGCTGAAGAAAAATCCGTATGTACAATCTGCACCTGTAATCTGCCTGGTCTTTAATTTATTTGTCCAGTCATTAAGCCCTGCCTTATCCGGCTGACGGCTTAAGCATACCTGATACATTCTCTTAACAAAATATTCCACTTCATTATAACTTTTTTCTGCATGTGACTGAATCCCCGGCACCGCAAAAGCCATCACTATCGACATGGCCAGTGCCAACATCATACTTGCTACTCTTTTAAAATATTTTCTCATAATACCCTCCTAACTGTACCGGATTTCGGTACAAAACTATTTTCTATCCTGCCCAAAACAGCCGATACCGCAGTTTATTTAACAAATCCCTGTAAACCTTCAAACGCTTCTGCTGTCTTTCCATATGCTCTTTGATATTGTTACTTTTTTTGTTATCCATCATCTTAAATTTCCTGTTTCATTCTTTTTGATACATTGAAAATATCAATCAATGTTTTATTAGACAAATACTTTTGTCTAATATGAAGAATGGCATTTTTGCGTTTTTGCTCAAACGGCATATGAGATAATCCACTCTCATTTTCCACCTGCTTATACGGTTTTTTCTCTACATACAGTTGATTCAAAATGGAAAATTCCAAACCTTCTAGTGACATAAAACAGACCCATATGCGATTAATCATATCTTCCTCATCAGCCAAACGCCAAAGCATCGTACGTAAAACCGTCTTTCTCTCTTTAATTTGCTCTTTACTTTCTACCAAAATATGGTATAGATCCCTGTCATCTCTTAATAATCCTACAGAATAATATTCAACATTCTTTCTAGGCATAGAAGCTATTCTGATATACTCTTCATCCAAGACATTTCTTTCTAATGCAGCCATTTCATTAATAACTGCACGTCTTTTCTGATGAACAATATTAATTTTTTCATCTTTATTCATCAAGATTTCTTTAATTTCATTAGTAATATCCTGCATGAAACTTTTCCTGCCTTTCTGTTAGAGTTAAGAGATTTCGTAATTTTAAAGAATTTTCTTGTCTCATATACATTTTGTTTATTTCAAAATTCAATATAATCCAAATTTTCTCCTTACCATCAACAATCTATTTTCCAAATACATTTATACTTTAATAAATAGCTATATCTACACAATATAACGTATCTGTAATTATATAAATGATAACTCCGATTTTATACCCTGCGATAGATTTATGGATTCTCCCATATTCAACAGTCTAAGCATCTGGTATTGTTTTTTCTTCCGATGTATCCTCTATTGGTACTATATAGCCTGCAAATTCCTGAATGTCAACAATCACTTCAGCAGTATATACTTTTTCGTTATACCTATTCAGATATGTACTCGTCTGTATCCTTCCAGACACCACAATTCTCAACCCTTGTGTAAAATATTTTCCAGCAAATTCTGCGGCTTTACCAAAAGCAACGCACCTGATAAAATCCGTCTCCTTATTATTAGCCTTTTTATAATAACGTGGAACTGCAAGTGTATATTGAGCAATAGTTAAAGGATTTTCTCCCTGTACACTCTTAATTTTTGGTTTTTGGGTCAACCGCCCCATTAATACTACGTTATTCATGTTTCATCTCTCCCTATTTAATTTATTTTTATAAACTCTTTTTTTACATGTCTTCTTATTTCAGCCTCCGCCATACATATCATGGTTAACCCTTGCCCTATAATAATTTTCAATCGTACTTGGTGCATTAAATAAACAAGTCAGCAAATATGCTTTCACATTACGAACCTTTGTTGTTGTATCATGCAAGCAACCAATCACATACTGTATATGAAAATAATTTACCTTCAACAATTTATTCTTCACAAACTGATATGGATACTCAGCTCCACCAATCACGATTGTTTTTCGTTTAATACTAATAGTCTCTACCAGGAGATCCACAATCTCGTCTATATACGCACGATCACCGCTTTCACAATCCTGTATTAAAATTTCATAATCAATATTTGTTTTTACAATATCTGTATATATCTGTATAATCTCCATTTCATCAATCTTGTCTTCTGTCTGGCTTCCTGGCTCATCACTGGATAGATTGATTTGATTAATATTAGTATTATTAATATTAGTATAATTAGAGTTTGATTTACCGACCTTGACAAGTCGATTTTCCCGACTACCATAAGTCTGCTCTTCCGACCTCAATAAGTCGTTTTTTCCGACTTCAAGAGGTCGATTTTTCCGACCTGGATAAGTCGTCTTTTCCAACTCTAATAAGTCGTTTTTTTCGACTTCAAGAGGTCGATTTTCCCGACCTGAATAAGTCGTCTTTTCCAGAGAGAATACTGCATCATTTACCATTTGTACCTCTTGATGACTATTTTCTGGATTTTTTGTATCTTCTGCTTTATGACCTGAAATTGTATTTTCCTTTATAAGAAAACTTTTTACATAAATAATATCCGGTTTGCCAAATCCTTGTTTTATCCGTTCAATCAATCCAATTCCTTTTTTTGTATCCAGTTCCGCAAGTGTTTTCATCCCTTTATCTCGTCCACAATTCATATATTGCATAACCTGCTCCAACGTAAAAATGATATATACCCTGTCTTTATCGTCAATCCACTGATTTTTTACAGATAAAGACATTCTGTCCAGCATCAATCCATAAAGCACTTTAGCATCACAGGACAGTTCTTTGAAATAATCATCTGTAAACAATACTTTTGGAATACGGTAAAAAGCAAACTGCTCCGATTCATAACCGTGATAATAATCAAACTCAATATCATATTTTGTCATTTTGCTTTCCATCCTTCCCAATTCTTACTGTCTGCTTTTCCAATCCTTAAGCAAGTGTCATTCGGCAAATTATTTGGAGGCGTTTTCGTCAGTTTATTCGGAGGCAAGTTCAGGTTCTGACAGTATGATGGGCATATTAAATTGCTGTTGTCCGGCAAAATCGAGTAGGAGGGAGTGATTAACTCCCGTCCTCTCACACCACCGTGCGTACCGTTCGGTACACGGCGGTTCTTTAGTTTTCGCA
>JALFIB010000077.1 GCA_022776305.1 Lachnospiraceae bacterium | reverse complement strand
TCCGTCTTGTAACGTCTGGGCAATCGTTTCCCTGCATTCTGCATTGCCATCACCTTCCAGAAAAGCATTCCATTTTATAGCGAATTTTTCCGCTGCTGCGTTTTCAGAGATCAGCTGTCCGTCTGAAGTACATAAAAATGCGGCGGCATCTACGCCGAAAAAGGAAGATTTTAAAAGTTCCTGCATCCTTGCCTTTGCCAGATAGACGCCTCTTAAAACGCCGATGATTTCGCCTTGATAATAAAGAGGCGTATAAAAATTTACCAGGGTCTCACTGGTGATACGGGAGCTTGGCGTGACAGACATTCCGGTTTTCCCTGACATTCCGTCCAGAAAGTATTCGCGGTCTGTTGCATCCGAAGTCCTTCCGTCTGCTGCCATGTTTACGCCATCTGCACCTGTATACCGTACGTAATCGAAATCAGAACTGTCTGTCAGTTCCTGAAGGTCCTGAATGGTCACAACAGGGCTTTTCAAAGATTTGCCAAACCAATATGACATCATTTCAATATCTTCCAAAGCTCGTTTGAGTACATCGTCAATCCTTGCAGTGGTCTGTACGGCATTGTCCTGCACATAGCTTTCATTTTGGTTGTAAATACGTTTTTTATTCTGCATGGAAAAGAAAAAAAACAGGAGGATAATAAAGCAGGATATCACGGCGACCCCTGCGATCTGTTTTAAGTTTTTCCGACTGTATCCATTCATGTGTTTTCCTCCGAACCATGTTCCTGTTCTGGGTCTATTATAAAATAGAAGGGTAAATGAATACAAGCAGTTTTTCTGAATAAAAAAGGTAGAAAAGGTATTTTTGGAAAAGAACAGAACTTATGAATGGTCATGAAAAATTCTCAAAAAAAGTAGATTGTAGTTCTCTTTTGTATTCGTTATACTAAAAATAAAGGATAGAAAGAATGGCAGAAGAAAAAAATAGCGGCCATCCTGTTTGGCGTAGTTGAAAAACGTGTGGGAGGATTTATATGAAGAAAAATATCCGGCAGTATTTGGTGACCGTAGCAGTGATGCTTATCCTGTTTTTGGGTGGAAATGTGATAACCGTTTCAGCAGCTGTGGCAGAGGGCAATCCGGGAGAGCTTCTTGGCGGCGAATATGTAGTTATCGTAAATACAAGCACCGAAGAAGCACAAAGCACCGGTACCTTAATATTCGATGCAGCAGCAAACACATCTGCGGAAACGGTACAGACTTCTTCTTTGCAGTCGGATGTGGCGGCGGGTTCCGGTAGTTTGCAGTCATCTGCGGCAGAGGCCTCAGTTTCCTACCAGATTGGGCAGTCAAAATATATTTCCGGGCCAAATGGAGGCGGGACGTACATCTGCATTGGGGAAGGCAGCCACTGTTACGTGTGGATGGAAGAAGGAATGAAAACATCCTATGATGCAGCAGGGAAAACGGATCTGATCGCATCGGACATGTCGGGTACGTATGACGATGTGCCCTATGAAACCCTATATGCCATGTGCGGCGGGGCTATGCCCTACCGTGATCATTCCGGAAAGCTTTCCATTTTACTTGAGGAGATCACAACCGGCGCCAGCGGTATGTATAAAAATGACGATGGCATTACGGCGATCCATATCAATGTTCCTGCGCCATTAAATTATCAGGCAGGAGAAATGCTGTCCCGCAACGGCCTTCTGGTCCATGAGGGACAACACGCGCTCTTCAGTCAGCTTGCCCAATATGATGCTAGCCAGCCCTATCTGTGGCTCAATGAAGGCTTGTCTGTGGCCGCCATGGATTACATATGGGGCGGAACAGACAACAGCGGTTGGCTGGATCGGATCGCAGGCAGCGCAGAGATCCGCAGCGGTTCCTCACTGTTTTATAAGAATTATAGGGGAAATACGGCTCAAGATTATGCTATGCCTTATCTTTTTGTGCGTTATCTGATTGACCGGAAAGCAGGCGGTTACCGTCCTATGTCTGTATTTCCGCTGTTTTATGCCCAAAGCGCTAAGACAGCTCCGGACTCTTACTTAAGTGAGGTGATGGGAGACGGTACCTCCTTTTCGGATCTTCTGACAGATTTTTATACAGCAATTATTGCACAGGAACCAAGTGGAAAATACGGATTTTCAGGTGACAGTGTGGCTGCTTCAAAAGCAGGGGAATACCCCTTGTTTTCAGGTGAAAGTGGAAAATCATATAGCCTGGAGCCGACAGCAGCAATCATTGTCCGTCTTGAAAACGGCGCTTTTCAGGTGCCGGACAATGGTGGGGAAAATATCCGCTATATGGTTGTAGGGGACGGACGGAAACCGGCAGTTCCCGTGCAAGGGAAAGGTACCTTTGCGGATCCATATCTGATTACTTCTTTTCAAGAACTGAACTTAGTGGGAAATGACCCGGATGCATATTACCGTCTGGAACAGGATATTGAGGCAGATGGTGACGTAAATCTGACTGTTGCAAACTTTCGCGGTGTGCTGAATGGAAATGGACATAAGATCAAAGGATTGAGATACCCTTTGACCGGAACCAACAGCGGGATGATAAAAAACCTTACCATTGAAGCGTCCATCCGCGGCGAGTTCCGTGATATGCTGGGAATCTTTTCCTTGCGGAACGCAGGGACGATTGCTGACTGCCGCGCTGCAGGAAAGGTAAATGGAAAGCTGGGCGCATCGGGGACTTACGGTGTTGTCTATGGCAGTTTCGCGGGAGAAAATGCGCCTGCAGGTGTGATCAAAAACTGTGCCTCTTTTGCCCACGTTATACTGGGGCTTCCTGCCCAGAGAAGCCGTATCGGAGGAATTACCGGTGTGCACAGCGGCAGGGTGGAAAATTGCAGCAGTGCGGGGAGCATTACCGTAGAACAGCCTTACGGTGACTATGATGTCTGTGTCGGAGGCCTTGTAGGGGAAATCCATCCCATGGGAGTCGGAGGCTCCATCAGTAATTGTGTCCATCTTGGCAGCATAGTTGCACAGGGAGGCCTGCAGAGTCTGGGGCAGATCTGCGGTACAGCCTACGGTGCAGCGGCTGCGAATCCCGGCAATTATCTGACCGGTTGTTACGGAAAGTCCGGAAATCTGCCTGCCACAGGCATTCCGGAAACAGGGATTTCTGATCAGGCCATGCTTTTAGATGAAAATATGCTAAAGGATGAAACTTCCTATACCGGCTGGACCTTTGGAAGCGATTGGAAAATCACAGAAAATGGTCCGGAATTAATGGGACCGGATGACATACAGAGTATAGAAACGACAAATACATTGTATTGTTATGTGGGCGAAAAACCGTATAGCTGGGGAAATCTGCTGGTCAATGGGCATGTCAATGTAAAAATCACAGAAGATATGATAAATGGTTTTGACAGCTCATCGCCCGGTGAAAAAAATGTGATTGTAACATATAAGAATAAGTCTGCTGTACTTAATGTAGTTGTGTCGGTACCGTCGCAGGAACAGGTGGCAAAACTGCAGGTTTCTTCTGTCAGACACAAGAATTATGTGGAGGGGCAGTATTTTGACCCAGCAGGAGTCTGCCTTCTTGCAACTGTAAATGGCAGTATCCGATATATTTATGATGGATTTACATATGAGCCCCAAAGGCCTCTTACATCTGAAGATGACAAAGTGGTATTTTCCTATTTCGGAGCAGAAGTGTCTGCGCCGATTACCGTAAGCAGAATTGTTCCCTCATCCATTTCTGCCCTGTCAAAAATGGAGCATACCCAGTATCAGGAAGGAGGAAAACTTGACCTTTCCGGGGTGAAAGTACAGGTCACATACAACAATGGCGTAAAGTCAGAAATAATTACATCCGACGAATTTGAAACATACGGAATTTATGTGGCAAAACGCTCCGCAAGTGGTGAATATACGGTAATACCAGCTGCCCAACCGGTATCTTTTTCTGACAGCGGTTCGTCCATCTTTGTGTATGCGGGTGATGTGATGCCCGGAACATACGGAGCTGTATTATCGCAGGCTGGGACAATCACAGTTACAAAACGTCTGCAGATGTCAGATGAGACATTGCATATGTCGCAAAATGGTGAAGAACAGTTTGTTTATTCTCAAAATATTGCAGGCGGAAGCGGTATATACCGCGCAGCAGTAGTAGCAGAACATTTGCCTGCCGGTGTGGTAAGAACGGTCCTGCCATTGGAAGGCGGAAATTCTTACTTCGCCTATCAGGGGATTCCTAGTACTACCGGCCGTTATACCAGTGTGTATAGAATCGAAGATGTACAGACAGGAGAAGAAAAGCAGGTGGCGATTACAGTGGAAGTACATCCTGCAAATACAGCTCAGATGTTCCAGTTTAATCTGTATGCAGCACAGAATCCAGGTCTTACAGAAGATGTCATAGGTATAATCGGCGAAGCAACGATTCTGTTGACAGTACCCTACGGAACAGATGTCACGTCACTCGTTCCCAATATTGATTACGGTTCCTATATGGGCGTGACCGTCCCTGACGGTTTTATCAACGGAACCGTTCATAATTTTTCTTCCCCCGTAACTTACCAGCTTCTGGCCCCGGACCATAAAACAACAAAATTATATACAGTCTATGTGGAAGTGCGCTCGCAGGATGCAGGAAACACCGGCGCAGGAGGCAGCGGAGGCGGGAGCGGCGATACAGGAAATAACAGTAGCGGAAGCGGAACCGGTGGTACAGGAAATACAGGAAATGGCAGCGGCGATACAGGAAATAACAGTAGCGGAAGCGGAACCGATGGTACAGGAAATACCGGAAGCGGCAGCGGGAACAGTACAACGGTGCTGCAGCCACCGATTGCACAGCCCACGCCTACACAGCCGCAAGTAACCCCTTCCCAACCGCAGCTGCCCCAGACTTCTTCACAGCCCAATAAGTTGATACTTCCGAAAACCGTATATGGTAAAGGGTGTTCTGCAACAATTGCAAAAACGAAGTTTGTGTATAATGGGAAGAGCCAGAGGCCGGGCATAACCGTGATGTATGGCCGAAAGAAGCTAAAGCAGAAATATTATTCGGTAACATACAGCGCTAATAAAAAACCGGGCCTTGCCACTGTGACTGTAAAAGGTAAGGGAGCTTTTAAAAAGAAACTCTCTGTGCTGAAACTCCAATTCGTGATCGTACCGAAAAAGATGACCATAGCTATGGCAAAAAGCAGTAAAAAAGGTACACTGACGGTTGGATGGAAACCAGATAAGCTTTCCGGAGGTTATCAGCTCCAGATCAGCTCCAATGGGACATTTAAAGGAAATGTATTATCCTATGACATAAAGAAGACGAAAAGCAGCAAAACTGTTAACGGACTGCAGAAGAAAAAGACGTATTATACTAGAATACGCCCTTATGTCAAAATAAAAAATACAATTTTTTATGGGTCATGGAGTAAGGTAAAAAAAGTAAAGATAAAATAAAAAAGAGAGCCGGAACGTTTCTTTCAGAAGCAAACAGGATGACTTCTGGAAGAAACGATTGGATTTGCTTTGTTAAAATACTTGTACTTAGATACTTGAGCTAAAATGCCGGTAATTCAGATTCTGGTAATTTAGGATTCAGTAATTAAGAATCCAGTCATTATGAGGATTGTTTCAAGATCTTGTTTATAATTTTTTCATTGATAGGAAGAAAGAAATTAGCCACCGGTCCCACACATGCAGCACATATAATTGTACCAAGACCGACAGAACCACCCAGAAAGAATCCAACCAGCACAAAGGAAAGATCGACAAGGATCCGGACAACACCGAAGCTCCGTTTGAGCTTATCACTAAGGACAACAGCCACCAGATCATTCGGCCCCGTACCGGCATCGGATTTGATGACGATGGTCATACCGTAAGCCAGAATCACGCATCCAAGGGCCAGAATAAAAATTTTATAGGGAAGGGCACTGCTTTCGGAAACGATTGGTTTCAATAATATAGTGAACATGTCAATGATCGGTCCTCCAAAAACCATACACAAGACAGTACCGACTTTTATGTAGCTTTTTTCTACGATAAGAAGTATCAGAATGATCAGAAAACAAAGAACGATGTGGACGCGGCCGTGAGTAAGTACGCTCCATCCCGTCAGTGAAGCGAAAGTTCGATAGACTCCTTGTACCAGCACGTTATAGGGATCTGATCCAAGTGCTGCGAGGAGAAATAGCGTGACGCCCAGATGGGCAATGGTCAAACCAACCATCAGGATTACCACGCGCAGGAAAAATTCTTTATAATTTCGTTTCATATGGAACCTCCGTATTTTGATCTTAACATTATAGGATGAGTTGCGTTTTATATCCATTTGGCCCTTGGCTCATATGACATCAGTATAATACAGAATATACCGTGTTCATAGTCTATTTTTTATGACTTGTGCATTTTTCTCAAAAATACCTCTTGAAAACCCTGCAAAATAAGGGTATAATGTCCATAATTTAAGAATTGTTTCTTCAGGGCGGGGTGTGATTCCCCACCGGCGGTATAGTCCGCGACCCACATATGTGGCTGAACCGGTGACATCAGATCTGGTGAATTCCGGTACCGACAGTATAGTCTGGATGAGAGAAGAAAGCAGAGTATTTGTAATGGTACGAGGCGCCGCGAAGATTTTATTTCGCGGCGTTTTTTGCATTATAGGGTGCGTTTCTTATATCCTACATTATCCTATAACGTAAAAACGCTCCGTTATCAAAGCGATTCGCAATACACCAAGAAGAGCTTTTCTTAAATAGAGAGGAAATACCTCTAACTTATTTACAGAAAAGGAGAAAAGAAACATGGGAACAGGAATTTTACAGACAGTAGCAGATAACCTGCAGTTCGTTCTGGTGTGCGCCGTAGTCATATTGGCTATTGTGGGCGTGGCAGAA
>JALFIB010000299.1 GCA_022776305.1 Lachnospiraceae bacterium | reverse complement strand
ATTTACAGAAAAATCTGGGAATTCAGAAGGAAATTGACTGTATGCGCAGAAACTTTATGGCAATGGCTTCTCACGAGTTTAAGACTCCGCTGACATTATTACGGGGATATCTGGAAATGATGCGTGATCAGGTATTGCCGCAACAGAGTTTGCAGGAAGCAGAAGAAGTGATGATTGAGGAGAGCATCTTTTGACCTTAACTTCATGTATATCGAAATAAAAGATAAAATTTATAATTTTGTAGAAAGAAACGCATAATGTGCAAAAGAAAAGAATGATTGTGCAAATACTATTTGTGCAAAAATGATAAAATTGAATTTATAAAAAAGAGAATTTGTTGATAGTTAACAAATTTAAGCGCGTAAAAATTCAAAATGCAAGGAGGAAAAACTTATGGGAATGAAAAAGAAACTGCTTAGTGCAGCATTGTGTGCAGCAATGGTAGGTACCATGCTTGTACCTGCTGGTACTGTTCAGGCAGCAGATGACACGATCGTCTACTGGTCAATGTGGGAAGCTACAGAGCCACAGGGTAAGGTGATTCAGGAAGCTGTTGATGCTTATATGGAAGAAACCGGCGTTAAAGTTGACCTTCAGTTCAAGGGACGTACAGGTAACCGTGAAGCTCTTCAGCCGGCACTTGACGGCGGTACACAGATTGATATTTTTGATGAGGATATTGACCGTGTCAACAGTATGTATGGAAAGTACCTTCTTGATCTGGAAGACCTGGTTAAGGAAAATGATTATGAGGCAACTGCAAATGCAGCGCTTATGTCTGCATGTCGGGAAGTTGGAGGCGGAACATTAAAGAGTATTCCATATCAGCCATTCCTGTTTTCATTTTTCTATAACAAGGATTTGTTCGATCAGGCGGGAATTGAAAAAGAGCCGACAACATGGGCTGAATTCCTTGATGTTTGCCAGAAATTAAAAGATGCTGGCATTACACCAATGACTATGGATGATGCGTATGCTACAAATATGATCGGATATCATCTTGCAAGACTGGTTGGTGAAGAGAGAGTCAGAGAGATTGTTCAGAACGGTGAATGGGACGATCCGGCAGTCCTTCAGATGGCAAAAGATTTTGAGGAACTTGCATCAAAAGGATATTTCTCTGAGATGGTTGGATCCAATGTATGGCCGGCAGGACAGAACACAGAGCTTGCACTTGGAATGGCTGCAATGTATCTGAACGGTTCTTGGCTTCCGAACGAAGTAAAAGAATTGACTGGCCCTGATTTCAAATGGGGTTGTTTCGCTTATCCGGAACTTGAAAACGGTGCAAATGGAATTGAAACAAACTACATGGGTTCACAGGTTTTTGGTATTAATAAAGATACCAAGATGGCAAAAGAAGCATTTGATTTGATTAGCTTTATTACAAAAGGGGAATGGGACCAGAAGCTTGCAGAAGAATCTGTAGGTATTCCGTCTGATTCAGGAAATACAGAATGGCCGGATATGGTTGCTTGTGCAAAACCTGTAATGGACCAGAGTACAGCTCGTTTCACAGCTGCATGTGGAGCAGAAACCAATGTTGACATGACTCCTGTAATCAAAGAAAACTTTATTAAATTGATCGCAGGAAGCATTACTGCAGATGAATTTGTTTCAGCTATGCAGGAAGCTGCAAAGTAATAAATGTTTATTTATCAGATGGTGGTATCGTTTTTACGCTGCCACCATCTTTTGAATTTTAGCGGAAAAATCAGAATTTATACGAATAAGTAAGGGAGGTACTTAATTTGAAGAAAAACAAGCCAATGATTGTCATATTTCTGACACCAGCGGTAATTTTTTTCCTGAGCATTTTTTTATATCCGATTGTCAGAACTGTTATAATGAGCTTTTTTAAAATAGAAGGCATTACGGATTCCGTGGGACTTTGGACTTTCGTGGGTATTGACAATTACGTAAAACTCATAAATACTAGTCTTTTCAGAATTTCCTGCTTTAACCTGTTCCGCATCTGGCTGGTGGGAGGACTTGTTGTTATGACACTTTCACTACTGTTTGCGGTTATTCTTACCAGTGGAATCAGAGGCAAGAAATTCTTCCGGGCAGTAATCTATATGCCAAACATTGTCAGTGCTGTGGCTTTGGCAACAATGTGGCTTCAGTATGTTTACAGTCCCAGATTTGGTCTGTTAAAAAATTTATTTACGTTCCTTCATCTGGATGGGCTTGCAAAAATTCAGTTTTTGGACACGGATCATAAATTCTGGGCACTGCTTTTTGCTTACTGCTTTGGAATGATTGGATATCATATGCTGATCTGGCTCAGTGGGGTAGAACGTATCAGTCCGGAATATTTCGAAGCAGCCACGATTGACGGTGCGTCCAAGCCAGCACAGTTTCGATATATAACGTTACCCCTTTTAAAGGGCGTGTTTAAAACGAATATTACCATGTGGTCTGTAAGTACAGTTGGATTCTTTGTTTGGTCACAGCTGTTTTCCAATGTTACTGCTGATACGCAGACGATTACTCCGTTCGTATATATGTATGCGCAGATTTTTGGTGGTGGAAATACGGTAACAGAGAGAAACTCCGGTCTGGGAGCTGCCATCGGTGTAGTACTTAGTATATGTGTGGTAATCATCTTTACAATCTGTAACAAAGCCATCAAAGATGATGATCTGGAATTTTAGGGGGCGGAATTATGGCAAAAGAAAAAAAAGTACACAAACCTTTTAATCTCAAAAAAGAACTCAGGCTGCTGCCAGGATACCTGATTTTGATCTTATGGGTAATCTTTACTTTTGTACTTATTGGCTGGGTATTTGGAGCAAGCTTTTCTACAACGGCAGAAATTTTTCAAGGAAAGGCATTAAAATTTGAATCAGGTCTTCATTTTGAGAATTATATAAAAGCCTGGAATGGAGCTGGAGTAGCTGGATTTTTTGCAAATTCTCTTCTGTATTCCGTTGTTTCCTGTACGATTTTAATCCTTGTGTGTGCCCCGGCCGCTTATGTGCTGTCTCGTTTTGACTTTATTGCAAACAAAATGATCCAGACAAGCTTTGTGTCGGCAATGGGTGTTCCGGCGATTATGATCGTACTTCCGCTTTTCAGTATCATTTCAGGTTTAGGTATCATGAATCATGTGGCTGCCGGCCGAACGATTATGATCATACTCTATGTAGGTATGAATGTACCATATACCACTATTTTTCTTTTGACTTTCTTCAGCAATATTTCAAGGACGTATGAAGAAGCAGCAGCTATTGATGGATGTCCTCCCATGAGGACTTTCTGGAAAATCATGTTTCCTATGGCTCAGACCGGTATCGTGACAGTAACGATATTTAATTTTATTAATATCTGGAATGAATATTTTCTCTCTCTGATTTTTGCAAGCTCAGATTCCCTGAAACCGGTTGCACCCGGACTTTATGGAATGATAAACTCCATGAAATATACAGGTGACTGGGCGGGGATGTTTGCAGCAGTTATCATAGTATTTCTTCCTACTTTTATCTTGTATCTGTTCTTATCAGAGAAGATCATTGGTGGTATTACCGGTGGAATCAAAGGGTGATATGGTATAATATAGATTGTAAAAAAACATATGTGAGAAGGAAATGAAAAATATGAAAAATATGAAAAATATGAAAAAACCTGTATTGGTGGTTATGGCAGCAGGTATGGGTAGTCGTTATGGAGGACTGAAACAGATCGATCCGATAGATAAAGAAGGCCATATTATCATGGATTTTTCTATCTATGACGCAGTCAGAGCCGGATTTGAAAAAGTGGTATTTATAATTAAAAAAGAAAATGAGTCGGATTTCAAGGCTGCCATCGGAGATAGGATAAGCAGGATTGTTGAAGTGGCATACGTGTTTCAGGATCTTTACAATCTTCCGGAGGGATATGAAGTTCCGGAAGGCCGTGTAAAGCCTTGGGGAACAGGACATGCAATCATGAGCTGTATCGGACAGGTAGACGGTCCTTTTGTGGTAATCAATGCGGATGATTATTATGGAAGTCATGCATTTCAGATGGCTTATGATTTTCTGGAGAAGAATCAGGATCCCGAAGGTGTTTACCAGTATATGATGGTGGGGTACCGGTTGGAAAATACTCTTACAGACAATGGACATGTTGCAAGAGGGATCTGTGTTACAGATGAAAACGGATATCTGGTGGACATTAATGAGCGTACTCATATTGAAAAAAGGGATGGGGGAGCTGCATATACAGAGGATGACGGAAACACTTGGACAAAGATTCCGGTGGACAGTACGGTATCCATGAATATGTGGGGATTTTCTGCGACAATTTTGGGAGAGCTTAAAAACAGATTCCCACAATTCCTAAACGAAAATCTGAATAAAAATCCTTTGAAGTGTGAATATTTTCTTCCGTTTGTTGTGGATGAATTGCTGAAAGAGAAAAAAGCATCCGTTAAAGTATTGAAATCCATGGACAAATGGTATGGAGTGACATACAAAGAAGATAAACCTATGGTGATGGCGGCAATTCAGAGGCTGAAAGATGAAGGACACTATCCTCAGAGATTATGGGAGGAAAGATAATTGGAAAACAAGGAGATTATGGAAGTAATCCGTAAATTTGACTTTCAAGGAGAATTGCAAGAATGTATTCCATACGGAAGCGGACATATCAATGATACCTTCCGATTAGCCTTTTGTTTCGAAGGAAGAAATAAAAGGTACATTCTTCAGAGAATGAATAAAAACATTTTTCTGAATCCGGAAGAGCTTATGGATAATGTCAGTGGAGTTACGGCCTGGCTGAGAAAAAAAATTCTGGCTGATGGCGGCGATGTGGAACGAGAAACACTGAATCTGGTTAACACCAGAGATGGAAGACCTTTCTACAAAGATTCTTGTGGTGAATACTGGAGAGCATATCTGTTCATTGAAGATGCAACCAGTTTTGATCAGGTGGAAAACGATGACGATTTTTATCAGAGTGCTGTAGCTTTTGGACATTTTCAAAGGCTTTTGTCCGATTATCCTGCAGCGACTCTGCATGAAACGATTAAGGATTTCCATAATACAGCGGATCGGTTACGTAAATTTAAGGAAGCGATAAAAAACGATGTATGTGGCAGGGCAGCAGAAGTGAAGCCGGAAATTCAGTTTGTGCTCGAACGGGAAAAACTGGCACATATCCTGTGTGATCTTCAAAAAAATGGAGAAATTCCCCTTCGAGTAACACATAATGACACGAAACTAAATAATATTTTGATTGATAACAAAACGGGAAAAGCAATATGTGTCATTGATCTGGATACCGTTATGCCGGGACTGTCTGTCAACGATTTTGGAGATTCTATTCGTTTTGGTGCCAGCACGGCAGCTGAAGATGAAAAAGATCTGTCTAAGGTATTCTTTGATATGCATCTCTATGAACTGTATGTGAAAGGTTTCATTGAAGGCTGCGGTGGTGCTCTGACAGAGATAGAGAAAGATATGCTTCCTGTAGGGGCAATGGTTATGACATTTGAATGTGGAATGAGGTTCCTGACGGATTATCTGGAAGGAGATCATTATTTCAAAATCCACAGAGAAGGACATAATCTTGACCGATGCCGTACTCAGTTTAAGCTTGTAAAAGACATGGAAGAAAAACTGCAGCAGATGAAGGATATTGTAAAAAAATATCGATAGTGGGTATCTATCGGAATATATCAAAGTGAGGAAAAGAATATGAAACCCGAATTAAAATTTGAGACAAAGAAAATCAGAACTGCACACTTGGGAGAGGAAAGCTGCCTGCCGGATCTTCTCGGGGAGACGATTCTTCAGAATGATCTGAAATTTGAGCTGGATGAGGAATCGGAAATTTATGAAGCGTACGGGCGCAGAAAAACTTCTTATCCTTACAGACAGTATAATTGTTATACAAGGACTTTGACGGAAAAAGATACAGAAATTGCAGTTTTGGAGAATGATTATCTGAAAGCTGTTTTTCTTCCGCGATATGGTGGGAGATTATGGGAATTATGGGATAAAGAAACAGGGAAAAATCTTCTTTATACAAATGATGTGCTTCAGTTTTCCAACCTCGCAACGCGCAATGCCTGGTTTAGCGGCGGTGTAGAATGGAATATCGGGATCATCGGCCATCATCCTTTTACCACAGATCAGTTGTATACAGCACGTACACAGACAGACAACGGAGATCCGGTACTACGTATGTATGAGTATGAAAGAATCCGTAAAGTGACTTACCAGATGGATTTCTGGCTGGAAAAAGAAAGCAGGTTTTTAAACTGCAGAATGCGCATTGTAAATGAGAGCAAAGATGTGGTCCCCATGTACTGGTGGAGTAATATGGCTGTACCGGAATTTGAAAACGGGCGAGTGATCGTTCCGGCAGATGAGGCTTTTACTCAGAGATGCAAGACTGTTTATAAAGTCAGAATCCCTTATGTGGATGGAACGGATGTTACAGATTATAAAACGATAAAGAAATCTGTGGATTACTTTTTTGATATTCCTGCGGAAAATCCGAAGTACATAGCCAATGTAAACAGCGAGGGATATGGTTTGCTCCAGATTTCCACGGACAGACTGAGAAGCCGTAAGTTATTTTCCTGGGGGAATCAGGATGCTTCGGACAGATGGCAGGAATTCCTGACAGACAAAGCAGGAAGGTATCTGGAAATCCAGGCAGGACTGGGCAAGACACAGTATGGATGTATCCCCATGGCCCCACATACGGCATGGGAATGGATGGAACAGTATGGTGCTCTGCAAGTTCCGGAGGAAAAGCTTTCTCAGGAGCATGAGAAACGCGCAGAGTATCTGACACAGCAAATTCGGGATAGACATTTGAGTGATGATTTGGAGAAAAAGTTAAAATCAACAAAGACTATGGCAATGAAGAAAGCAACCCTTGTGACTATAGGTAGTGGTTATGGAGCTTTGGCAGAGCATGGAAAGAGCACGGACCATTTGGAGTTTAAACTGGAAAAAGATTCTCTGAAGTGTTGGAAGACGTTCTTTGAAACAGGAAGCCTTCATTGTCCGGATTGCATGGAAAGACCGGATGAATTTATGATAGATGAAGAAAATATGGAGTTCCTGAAACAGCATATGCAGGGAGATAATCTGAAAAACTGGTACGCACATTATCAGCTTGGGCTGGGATATTATCAGGCAGAAGATTATCAGCATGCGGAAGAAGAACTGCAGGAATCCCGGAAATGTGCAGAAAATCCGTGGGCTTTGCACGCTCTAAGCTGTGTTTATCTGCTTACAGACAGAAAGCCAGAAGCAGCTTCCTGTATGAAAAAAGGGTTAAATATGAGAATGGAAGACACCCCTTATTTGAAAGAGGGATTCCGGATTCTTTCTCTTTGCGGCAAATATGAAGAAATCATCAACATTTACGATAATCTGAATGATGACCAAAAAGCAGTGGGTAAACTTCAGTATTATTACATTTTATCTCTTCATAAGCTGGGACAGTATGAGAAAGCATTGGAACTTCTGGAGGCTGACGGAGGTCTCGTGATGGATGACATTCGGGAAGGGGAAGAATCTCTGGCACAGCTTTGGAGCGATCTGTATGCGAATGTGAACGGATGTAAAGGGAAAATTCCACATGTGTTTAATTTTAAAGCAGAAGAATAAAGAAAGTGTTTTCCGGTTATGGAAAATATAAATTCGAAAGCTTTGTTGTAAGACAGAAATTTAGGAAACTTACCAACAGTCGGGATTTTGTAATCCCGGCTGTAATTTTTATGTAAAAGTATTGCTGAGTAAAATAAAAATATTACCGAAAAGTAATTGCAGTGACAGTTACAGTAATGGTATAATACTTTAGAATTAAAAATAAAAATATTGCCAGTGAGAAGGGAGGACGCGCATGAACGTTCTTTTTATAGGAAAATGGGATATCGCAGGAGCATACATCGCAGATAAACTGATACGTGAAGGAAATACGGCTTGCTGGATGACGAGTGAGAAGGAGCGCGTACTCTGGAATAAGAAATTTAAAGGAAATATTTACCGGGGGATCTGGCGGAGAGAGGATTACATGAAGATTCTTCGCGCAAACTCCATTGATACCGTTGTTTTTCTAACAGGAGGATTGCGGGAATGTTACGAGGACGCGCCGGAATACGAAAGCCAGATGCTGGAACTTACGAATGTCCTTAATGTTCTTCGCAATTATCCACTGCGCTGCCTGCTATACCTTTCTTCTGTGGAACTGGATTATAATGAGATCCATACTCCTGTGCTCACGGATCTGGCTGCGGGGGAGATGCTGTGCGAAGCATATCACAATGCATATGGCTTACCTGTTTTGATCCTGCGTTTAGGCAGTGTATATGGAAGCTTTGGTCTGGACCATATGGGTTATACAGGCCGTGTATTGGAAAACATGCAAAAGGGGAAAGAAATCATCTGCCAATATTCCCCGGAGGATTATATAGATGTAGTATTTGGTGAGGATGTTGCTGTAGCGGCAGAATCTCTTTTAAAACTTGGAAAACAAGGGACGTACCGAATCGTGACAGGCCATCCCCTTACGATGAAAGAGTATATGGAGTGCCTTGCAAAAGCAGCGGGATGTAATTTGCAGGTGAAGTGGCTGAAGTGTAAAAATACAGCTCCTTTTGAATTTTTCACGGAAGAAAACCAGTTAAAGCTTGACACAGGATGGATCCCTTATTATCTCTTGAAAGAAAAAGGACTGGCTAAACTGAAAAAAGCTGTCAGTAAGCAAGAATCGGATTTACGTGATGAAGACAAAAAAGAATGGCTGCATCATTTGAAGCGTTTGTGGCAGAAGCCTTATGTGAGACCTTGTGTAGAGACGATCCTGTTGTTTTTACTGGTCACATTTTTCCTGCGGTTCACAGGGGATGCCTTTGGCCTTAAGTACGTAGACCTTCGACTGATGTTTGTGGCGCTGGTATCCTGTATGCATGGTATTACGGTAGGCGCATTAGCCATAGTTCTGGCATGCGTTTCTTATGCAGGCAGTTTGATCGCGTCCCAAGTAGATATTGGATATCTGTTGTACAGCGTAGATACCTGGATCCCTTTTGCTGTATATGCGGTAACTGGAGCTTCTATCGGTTATATTGTGGATAAGAAGAAAGATGAAAAAGAAGCGCTGGAAGACAAATATTCTCTCCTTGTGGACAAATATGATTTTCTCAAACTGGTTCACGGTGAGACTTTGGAAATAAAAGGAGATCTTCAGCGTCAGATCATTACTTCGAAACATAGCTTCGGACATGCATATGAAGTGGCAGTGGAATTGGACAGCTTAAAGCCGGAGTTGATCCTTTTGAAGGTGATCGGTATTCTTGAAAACATTATGGAATGTGATAAGGCGGCTGTATTTCTCATCAACAGCAACAACCAGCATTTTGCCAGAATGAAGGCATGTTCACGCAGCTTAAAATCAACGCTGCCTAATTCATTAAACATGGATGAACTTGAGAAAATCCGGGAATCTTTCCGCTCATCCAATATATTTGTCAATACGGAATTACTGGAAGGATATCCTGATTATGCGGCTCCTATTTATTATCAGGAGCATATTTACGGTTTTATTGCACTGTATGATGTGGGGACAGAAAAATTCACTGTGTATTACCAGAACTTGTTCCGTATCCTCACAAGCTTGATTGAAAAGAACCTTGCAAAGGCATTGGAATATGAAACGGTACAGCATGATAATCTATGTTATCCGGGTACAGAGCTTCTGTATCCTGCTGTTTTTGAAGACAGGCTCCGGGTGATGGATGAGGCTGGAGAAGATGCCTCCCATACATACGTCCTTGGCAAGGTATATCCGACAAGCGGTATAGACAGGGATGAGGTTGCAAGCAGGATTGCTGCTGTGATCCGAGGCAGCGACTGTATGGGCATCGATAAAGACGGTGATTATGCAGTGATTCTGGTGAATATGACAATGGAATATCTTGACCGTGTTAAAGAACGTTTCCAAAGAAACGGATTGGTATTGGAGGTTGGTCAGTAGGTATGTTGCAGATAAAAGTAACCCTTTTGGTTTTGTATGTGGTACTTTGTTTTTCCTATGCATATTTACTGGCATGGAAAAACGGCAGCTGGCAAAGGGGCGTGTACAGCCTTGTGATGGGGCTGGCTTTTCCGGGGATCGGTTTTTTATTCCTGTGGTTCTGTGACGTGATGATCGAAAAAGGGAAAAAGAAAGATTATGCGGAAT
>JALFIB010000293.1 GCA_022776305.1 Lachnospiraceae bacterium | reverse complement strand
GCCTTGAGACAACATTCCATTCATAAAATAAATCTGCTTACCCTAGGCAGATCATGCGGTCAACACCGCGTGGAGTGTTTCGCTTTACTCGGAAGCGCATCTCTCATATCAAGCAGGTTTCCTGGCTCACAGATCATCGTTTCCCTCACCTTCTCGCGTCATATCGGGTTCGCAATGGTTTTTGAGGTTCACTCCCTGTATACAGTGACCGGATCGCTCAGGCTTCTCACCTGATTCCCTTTTCAGTAACAACTGCACTTGATACAGCAATTTCTCATTACACGTTAAAAATATAACACGAATTCCTGTTATGGTCAATACCTGTTATGCACATCTTCTGCAAAACACATCAGATCTTTCACTTGAATCGTTGTTCCGTCATCCAGAATTGCTTTGCCGCTCATCTTTCCGAATACTTGGTGCTGGTCTGACTCAATGACCAGTGCAGATGTTTTGGCAGCCCGATCCAACACGGGTATAAAATCCATCTCAAACCTGCCGTCGCTGGATGTAAATTTCCACGGCTTCATGTAATCATCTTTTGGAATATGGAACGTCACGTCATCTAACTTGTGTGCTTTCCCATCATAGAATAAAATGTTTTCTGAGGCTGCAGAGGTATCTCCGAATCCGTAGCCGATAATAAAACCAAAAGGCTTTCCGTCGACGACCGTATTTCCCGAACCCCAGTACCAGCGGTTGTCATAGGTCCATACGCCCCGCCCCCAATCAAGGGTTCCAAAATCTGTATTTCGTGAAAAGCTATAAGTTTTCCCGTCAAATGTCATACTTCCTGATGCAGGCATACAGTTGATCTTTTGATTGTAATAGAAGGCTGTCTTTTTTTCTTTCCACGGAGTTGCAATGACCATGGTATCCATAGGCGGCTGTTCCAAAACAATATCACAGGAAAATGGCTTTCCCTGATAAAAATGATCGAAACGACACCGGATCTTTCTTTTTCCTTCTTCTATGGAGAATTTCATAGCGATGCGGTGATCCTGATATACGGTTTCCCCTTCTGAGGATGAGGACGGAAGATTCAGCCGTCCCATGGGAAGGAGGTTTAATATGGTTTCCGTGTGCTCCCAGCCTTCTTCAAAATTCAATAAGGACACGGATTGAAGACCGATATAACCGTCATCGGATATGGTAAAGGCTCCTGCAAATTTTTCGTTTAATACGAGATAATAGTCCCACTCTTTTATCCGGAACTTTGGTGCGCGAATCTGGGATCGGTCATACTGCCAGACCTGCTTTCTCGCCCATCCCGGCTCCCTTAAACAGCCGTCTTCTTTTAAAAGTGCTTGTATCTTTGTCACTTCATGGTTTCTCATTTTATCACCCCACTACATGAAATCCTCGCCCATCCTCAAGCGGGATCTCTTTTGCATCGATCCAGTCGATCACGATATAACGGTCCCGATTTAGGTTTTCCAGCATCTTATCGATCATCATGCTTCTGCCCTGGATTTCCATGGTAACAGAACCATCCCATTCATTTTTTACCCATCCTGTAAGTCCCAGTGACTGAGCAAGGTATTTTGCCTTATAACGAAAGCCCACCCCCTGCACGCGTCCCCAAAAACGGATGTGTTTACGTATTTCAGCCATTCTGGCATACCCCCGCTTTTGTCCTTTCATTCAAGTAGTCATTCATTTATACTAGTAATTTAACTATTCAAGCCACTTTACGAATAAGTTAATCATCTTCTTACATGCAAGCATGACGAATCGGTTACTTATTCTTATGATTTCTGAATAGTTACTTAATAATAACAATTATGGACCTTCTGCCATTCACAGATTCTATTTACATTAGCTAATTCGATATTGCTGAGATAAGTATACAGCATTTCGTTTGCCGATTCAGAAGGACAGTATGCTTTTGCTTGTTCATACCACGATTTTCCTTGAAATTGGTCATAAGCTTCTTTGGAAGCACCGCCGTTTTCCGGGTGGAAGACGTAACCGTAGCGCGCCAAGATCTCATTGATCGCCAACTGTGATCGATAATGCTCTTCTTCCACACTGGCCCCCTCAAGTTTCTTGAGGTCGTCGTCGGTTATGGACCTGACACTGCTGTATGGAAGGATAAAGTCTGATGCCGGAGCTTGAAGCCCATTGATCACAGTGATCATCTCGTCTTCCGTTGTGCCATTTTGTACAGCAGTGAGAATCTCAGGGGTCACAATTGCCTGCTGTTGTCCCGCAGCATAGGATGCCACATTGTACGGTGCAATATTGACGTACATTCCATCGGGCTGTACCCAGTATTCCATAAGATCA
>JALFIB010000285.1 GCA_022776305.1 Lachnospiraceae bacterium | reverse complement strand
GCACGACAAGTCGTGCTTTCCCGTTGCTACACAACTAATTTTGCTCATATTTGGGGCGGTGACTCTATTCGAGCCACCTTACGAATAAGATAAGCATCTTCTTACATGCAAGCATGACGAATCTGCTTACTTATTCTAAGGGGTTCTGAATAGTTACCATTTTTGTTATAAAGAATTATTTAGCCGCTGCTTTTGATGTGGTTCTCAGCCAGAAGATTACTGCCACGATAATAGCCAGTCCGATGATATCCGTAGCAAGCCCCGGTATCAGAAGTGTGAGGCCACCCACAATACAAAGGACACGGACAATAGGATTCATCGGCTTGTACAAGAATCCGCTCAAGCCTGCTGATACACCGAAGATACCGATCAGGGATGTGATACAGATCTGTACGACCTGAACGACCGTTGCATCGATCAGCAGCATAGCTGGATTCAATGCACAGATATACGGTACGATAAATCCGGCAATGGCAAGACGTGTTGCCGTCAATGCTGTTCGCATAGGTGATGATTTGGCGATGGCACTTCCTGCGTAGGCGGCAAGGGCAACCGGCGGTGTGATGTCGGCCACGATACCGAAGTAAAATACGAAGAAGTGTGCTGCCATAGTGGGAATACCGATCTCCGGGCTTACAAGGATAGGAGCGCAGGTAGCTGCCATGATACAGTAGGTAGCTGTGGTAGGAACGCCCATTCCAAGAACGATACAGCAGAGCATGGTAAGAATCAGTGCGATCATTGCATGGCCGCGGGAAACGGAAACAATCGCTGTAATCAGCTTAGAAGCAAGACCTGTGGAGGTGATACATCCGGCAACCACACCTGCCATAGCGCAGGCTACAGCTACGGTAATCGTACCCTTTGCACCTGCTTCCAGAGCGTCGATACATTTCTTTACGGTGATGCGGTCGTCTTTATTAAAGATGCCTACAACGATGGTCACGCCGATGGCAACTGCAGCGGAGAACTGCATAGTTCGGGTGTTTGTGGAAACAAGGACTACGAGCACTACAAGAGGAGCCAATAGGTAGATCTTTTTGATCAGCTTGCTGAATTTGGGCAGCTCTTCTCTCGGGATACCGCGAAGTCCAAGCTTTTTCGCCTCAAGATGTACGGCGATATAAATACCTGCAAAATAAAGAACAGCCGGAAGGATGGCACAGAGTGCTACTTTTGCGTAGCTGACACCCATATACTCTGCCATCAGGAATGCGGCAGCACCCATGATAGGGGGCATGATCTGTCCGCCTGTAGATGCGGCAGCCTCGACAGCACCTGCAAATTCGCTCTGGTAACCTGTCTTTTTCATCATCGGGATCGTTACAGAACCGGTAGTAACTGTATTACCTACGGAAGAGCCGGATACCATACCGCAAAGTGCGGAGGAGAGAACGGCTACTTTCGCCGGGCCGCCGGCAGTAGAACCGGCAATGGAGTTTGCCAGATCAATAAAGAAGCTGGAAATTCCGGTTCGTTCCAGAAAGGCTCCGAAGATAATGAACACTACGATATATTTTGCGCATACGTCAATCGGGGTGTTCATAACGCCGGATGTGGTAAAGAACAAGTCATAGATCACTTTACCAAAACGGACATTTGCAAAAGTGTAGACCAGAAGCGCACCGACTACGCATAGGATCGGAATACCGACACTGCGCCGGCAGAGCTCCATCATCGCTAAAATAGAAAGGATCGCCATGATTACCATAACAGGATCACGTGTGATCTTTGTGGCCTGCATCAGGATATCCTTTGCGTTAAATGAGAAATAGAAGAACCCTGCAGCACCAACGATCATAATGAGAATATCATACCATGGGATATGGTTCACTTTGTGGTCGCCTTTTTTGGCAGGGAAATTTAAATATCCGATAATCAGGATCATGCCGAGAAACCTTGTCAGGCGGACTTCACGGAGACCTTTACCGAACAAAGTAATATAGATGCTGTAAAGGGAAAATGCAACCATTAAATAGCGGATGACCGTTTTGGGTGTTCCTTCCCAGATTCGGGTGTTCGATTCACGGTCAAATTTTTTCATGACCGCTTCCACATCAGCGGCAGTGCCCACATCTACATCTCCGGGAGGTGCGGCGTTGTATGCTTTTTCATCTTTGTCTTTTGAACTCATACAGTTCCCTCGCTTTCTTACATAATTCTTTGGATAGTAGAAAGGCTGAGACAGGATCAGACTGCCTCAGCCTTGAATCAATCACTAAAACAGGATTACTTTGTAGGAACGGTCAAGCCTTTTTCTTCAAAGTATTTTGCAGCACCCGGATGATACGGAACTGCTGTAACAGAAGCTGCAAATTCTACATCCAGTTCAGCACCCTTTGCATGGGCATCTGTGATGGTGTCGATGTTTTCGAAGATGGTTGATACGAAGTTGTATACATCTTCCTCAGCAACATCGTCGCGAGCGATAACAACTGCACCTACTGCAACGGTAGATACGTCAGCGTCAAGGCCGTATGTATCAGCAGAGATCACGTTTTTGCTGTAGTACGGGCATTCTTCAAGGAGAGCGTCAATATGCTCGTCATCAAGGCCTACAAGATATACGTCTTTGGAAGTAGCCAGTGATGTAACAGCTGTGGTAGGAGCGCCTGCTGTAATGAATGCAGCATCGATCTTTCCATCCTGAAGGCTGTCTGCACTGTCACCGAAGGATTCGTAGGTCGGTGTGATATCATCTTCTGTCAGTCCGTAAACACCGAGGATATCCATTGCGTTGAAGTAAACACCTGAACCCGGAGCACCGATGGAAACATTTTTACCTTTCAGGTCTTCTACTGATTTGATATCAGGATTGCAGGTAACGATCTGAACCTGCTCCATATAAAGGTCAGCTACTGTGGAGAAATCCTGAACAGCTTCGCCGTCAAATAAGTTTGTTCCTTCATAAGCGTAAGCCATAACGTCAGACTGTACAAAGCCAAGCTGAGCATCGCCGTACTGCAGAGCTTCGATATTTGCCTGAGAACCGCCGGAAGTAATTGCGGTAACAGTTGTGTCTGTTGCTCCGCTTACCTGTCCTGCAAGTACGCTTCCGAATCCGTAGTAAGTACCCTGATCACCGCCTGTAGTGAATGTAAGATCACTTGCAGAAGCCATGGAAGCAGGGAGAGCTGCCATCATCATAACAGTCATTGAAAGAAGTGCAATTTTTTTCATTGTCTCTTTTCCCCTTTTCTTTAATATTTTTTGCATAAAATTAATTCATTTTGTAACTGTTCAGAGCCGGACTCTGAATAGTTTTCTCATTTTTATACAAATTTAAGTTATGTTATCATAAATTCCCATTTAATTCAAGTATTTGCGTGGGTTTTTATACATATTGCTTTAACTAATTACATCTTTGCACTGTTACAGTAGAAAAAAAGGAACAAAACAGAATCCTTGACAAAAGAAGGGGAAATCGCTATACTTTTAAAAAAGCTGTGATGGGAAGAAGTAGATTCAGTGGAAGTGACAGAAAGTAACCGGAAGATGAGAGGTGCATGCGGAAGCTGTTTTTGAATACATCCCGGAGCTTCGCACCGAACAGGACGTATCTGTTGAAAACTAAGTAGGCTGCGGCGGATGGCGACCGTTAACATGCCGGGGTATGAAGTGAGATAGAGTACCCACTGAGGCAGGCAGTGTGAGCTGGCTGTGAAGTAAGGTGGTAACACGGAGTTTACGCTCTCGTCCTTATAAAAATAAGGCGGGAGTTTTTTTATTTCTGATATCGGATTTGTAGGCTTGCAGAGCACGAAAGGATCTGTAGGGCGTCTGTTGATCCAACATGATATGAAATGCTTCCGCAAAAGAATTAGGAGGAAAGAAAATGCAGATTTATGACGAATTAGTTGCAAGAGGCCTGATCGCGCAGGTGACAGATGAAAAAGAGATCCGCGATCTTGTAAACAATGGGAAAGCTACATTCTATATTGGGTTTGACCCTACAGCAGACAGTCTCCATGTGGGACATTTTATGGCGCTTTGCCTGATGAAACGTCTGCAGCAGGCCGGAAATAAGCCGATCGCATTGATCGGAGGCGGTACTGCAATGATCGGCGATCCGTCAGGAAGAACTGACATGCGCCAGATGATGACAAAAGAGACGATCCAGCACAACTGTGACTGTTTCAAAAAGCAGATGAGCCGTTTTATTGATTTTTCAGAGGGCAAAGCATTGATGGTAAACAATGCAGACTGGCTTCTGGACCTGAACTACGTAGATGTTCTGCGGGAAGTGGGAGCTCATTTCAGCGTGAACAGGATGCTCACTGCAGAGTGCTACAAGCAGAGAATGGAGCGGGGGCTCAGCTTCCTTGAATTTAACTACATGATCATGCAGAGCTACGATTTTTACGCATTATACCAGAGATACGGCTGCAACATGCAGTTCGGCGGCGATGACCAGTGGAGCAACATGCTGGGCGGCACAGAGCTGATCCGCCGTAAATTAGGAAAAGACGCTTATGCCATGACCATTACGCTTTTGCTTAACTCAGAAGGCAAAAAGATGGGTAAGACACAGAGTGGTGCCGTTTGGCTTGATCCCAATAAGACATCACCTTTCGATTTCTACCAGTACTGGAGAAACGTTGCAGATGCAGATGTACTGAAGTGCCTGCGGATGCTGACGTTCCTGCCTCTGGAGCAGATCGATGAGATGGATAAATGGGAAGGCAGCCAGTTAAATCAGGCAAAAGAGATTCTGGCATATGAACTGACCAGCTTGGTACACGGGGAAGAAGAAGCAAAGAAAGCTCAGGAAGGCGCAAGGGCATTATTCTCTGGCGTCGGAAATACGGCCAATATGCCCACTGCGCAGCTGGCAGACGCAGATTTTGAGGAAGATACCATTGATATCATTTCACTGCTTCAGAAGACAGGCCTGGTTCCATCACGTTCAGAGGGACGCCGTGCCGTGGAGCAGGGAGGCGTTTCTGTGGACGGTGAAAAGGTAACGGATACAAAGGCTGTGATCGCAAAAGAAAAACTGCAGGGTGATGGCATTGTATTGAAAAGAGGAAAGAAGAATTTCCGCAAAGTAACACTGGCGTAAGAAGATGTCAGGATTGTGGAAGTGTGAAGCACGATGCAATCCATATGGTATCTTTTCGGCTCAACATGATAAAGGAGAATGCTTATGACAGACGAACAAAGAAAAAAGATTGGGAATCGAGTGATGTTTCTCTCCATAGGAACCCTTGTGCTGCTGATCATCGCCCTGATTTTGATCGGGGTGGCAGGAAAGGCGGAGACATTGATCTTCCCCATTGTGATAGCTATCTTTTTGGCTATTTACTGGGTAATATCCGATGTCCTTTCTGTGATCTGGCTGAAAGATTTTGAGGGGAAAACAGATGACCAGAAAAAATTCTACTATGCATATGCCGGCGTGGACCTGATCGGTTTAGGCGGCCTTGTATATTTCATGGTAGACATGAAAAGCATGACCGGTGCGCTGATCTACGTTGCCTGCTTATTCCTGAAACGGAAGTTCCGTGAAGAGTTTAATGGAATCAAGAAGGAAGAGGAAGAAGAGGCTGAAGAGACAGCTGAGCTTGAAGAGAATGCAGAAACAGAAAAGGCGGCTGAGCCGAAAGAGGGCGTAGAAGCAATAGAGGCAGCTGAGCCGGAAGAGAAATAATACGTTCATGACTTTCGAACCTGGCATCATATAATTTAGAAAAACTTTGAGGGGTGTATGGGGTCGGAAAAGTCGAAGAAGTCAGAAAAGAGAATGAAAGCAGCGGCAAAAATGGTTTTGCCAAAGAACATAAGAGCCAGAATTGCGAGATCCTTAATGTTTTGGGGATTGGCAGCAGTTCTGGCCTTCTCTGTATATAGGGGAATTTCAGAAAGGGCTGCAGGAGTAAAAATTGTGCCGGGGGACGCGGTGCGGGAAGAAGTGATACAAGAGGATACAGCGCAGGGAAGCGAAGTACAGAAAGAAATGATACAAGAGGATATGGCGCAGGGAAGCAAAGTACAGGAAGAAATGATACAAGAGGATATGGCGCAGGAGAGAAATACCATGCAGAAAACAGAATCGGAAAGGGAAATGCGGATCGCCCTCACTTTTGATGATGGGCCGCATCCTGTATACACGAAAATGCTTCTGGATGGCCTTGCAGAGCGTGACGTGAAAGCTTCTTTTTTCGTAGTGGGAAAAAATATCCCCGGAAATGAAGATCTGATTGCCCGGATGGAAGAGGAAGGGCATTTAATCGGAAACCATACATATGACCACGTAAAGATCTGCAGCATGAGCGGGGAAGATGCCTGCAGGCAGGTGGAGAAAACCAGTGCCCTTGTCAGGGAGATCACAGGGCATGATACGGAATTTATCCGTCCGCCTTTTGGTGCATGGAACAAAGAGATGGAGTGCTCCTTTACCATGATACCGGTACTCTGGGACGTAGATCCTCTGGACTGGACAACAAAGAATACAGCCTTGGTGGAAGAGCGGATATTAAAAAACGTGCAGGGTGGGGATATTATTTTGCTGCATGATCTCTATCAGTCCTCTGTAGAAGCTGCTCTTGGTATTATAGATCGACTAAAAGCACAGGGATACGAATTTGTGACAGTCGACCAGCTCATTCTAGAATGACGCAATCCATAAAATGTGTTATACTGTCCGTAAATCAATGCCAAATGGACTGACCGGTGTTTGTCCTTTTGGCGAATGAGAAGAGACAAAGAAAGGACCGTGATTTGATTTAACATGGATTTATTTGAATATGCAAGATCCAAGACAATGAAAAGTGAAGCACCGCTGGCATCCCGGATCCGTCCGCGGACTTTGGAGGAGGTTGTGGGACAGCAGCATATTATAGGAAAAGATAAATTGCTGTACAGGGCGATCATAGCTGATAAGCTAAGTTCGCTGATCTTCTACGGACCGCCGGGAACCGGTAAGACTACACTTGCGAAAGTGATTGCCAATACCACCAGCGCAGAGTTTACCCAGATCAATGCCACAGTGGCAGGGAAAAAAGATATGGAAGAGGTGGTGAAAGCTGCCAAGGACAATCTGGGCATGTATGGGAAAAAGACCATATTGTTTGTGGATGAGATCCATCGTTTTAATAAAGGCCAGCAGGATTACCTGCTTCCTTTTGTGGAGGACGGAACGCTAATCCTGATTGGTGCCACCACGGAAAACCCTTATTTTGAAGTGAACAGCGCCCTGCTTTCCCGGTCTGTGGTCTTTGAATTAAAGCCCTTGGAAAAAGAAGATATCCGTGTGCTGATCGACAGGGCAGTGTACGATACGGAGCGTGGCATGGGGGCGTACGGAGCAGAGATTGACGAAGACGCGGCTGATTTTCTGGCAGATGTGGCAGGTGGAGATGCCCGGGCAGCCTTAAATGCTGTGGAGCTGGGGGTGCTGACAACGTCTCCGGATGCATCGGGCAAGATCCGCATTACACTGGAAGTGGCATCAGAATGCATCCAGAAACGGGTGGTGCGATATGACAAAGGCGGAGATAACCATTACGACACCATTTCTGCTTTTATTAAGAGCATGCGGGGGTCGGATCCCGATGCGGCGGTGTACTATCTGGCGCGAATGCTATACGCCGGTGAGAGTGTAACCTTTATAGCCAGAAGGATCATGATCTGTGCGTCAGAGGATGTGGGAAACGCAGACCCTAGGGCATTACAGGTGGCAGTGGCGGCTTCCCAAGCAGTAGAGCGTGTGGGAATGCCGGAAGCACAGCTGATCTTGGCGCAGGCTGCACTGTATGTGGCAACTGCCCCCAAGAGTAATTCAGCCACAAACGCTATTTATGCGGCAATGAATGCCGTGAAAGAAAAGCAGGCAGCTGTGCCGGCCCATTTAAGCGATAGCCATTACAAAGGGGCGCAGAAATTGGGGCGGGGGATCGGATATGAGTATGCACACGACTATCCGAAACATTTTTCCCATCAGCAATATCTGCCGGATGAACTTGTGGGAGAGAAGTTTTATGAGCCTTCTGATAATGGGTACGAGAGAACGGTCAAAAAGTATCTGGAATGGCTCCATGAATAGAAAGGAAGAAAGAGCGGATGAAGAAAAATTGGATCAGGATCGCAGTACTGGCTGTGATATCCTGTTTGTTTGTAAAGTATTTCGGAACCATCGCCGGTGCCGCAGGGCTTCTGGTTGATACGCTGATGCCGCTTCTATTGGGGTTTGCGATCGCGTATATCTTAAACATTTTGATGGAAAAGCTGGAAAAGATTTATTTTCCGAAAAGTGATAAGCACTGGGTAGAAAAAACACGGCGCCCGGTCTGTGTGTTTGGAAGCATTTTCCTGGTTTTGTTTTTCGTAGTTTTTCTGGTACTTTTGGTGATCCCCGCATTGGGAGATTCCATCTATGTGCTGACGAAAGACATCCCGAGGGCATTCGTGCGGTTCCAGAGATGGCTGTCTGAATTGGCGGCTCAGGCAGGATATTCAGAGATGGAAGAATTTGTCAGTTCCCTAAAGATCAACTGGGATGACCTGTACAACAAACTAGGAGGGATCCTGACGAAAGGTATCAGCAGCGTATTTAATTCGGCATTTTCCGTTGCGGGCCTTCTGGCATCCTTTGTGGTCACCGGTGTGGTAGCCATCGTTTTCTCTATTTATATGCTGTTCCAAAAAGAGAATCTGAAAAGGCAGTTCAAAAAACTGTCTGCCGCATATCTTCCAAAACGTTGGACAGAGCGGGCAAGCGGATTTTTAAACCTTGCGCATGAGACTTTTACAAATTTCATCACCGGTCAGGTTTTGGAGGCATTTATTCTTGGAACTCTCTGTGGAACCGGTATGTTCCTTTTGCGCCTTCCCTATGCTATGATGATCGGAGTGATCGTGGGAGTATCTGCCCTGATTCCTGTGATGGGTGCTTATATCGGCGCCTTTGTGGGAGCTTTTATGATATTGACCATCAGCCCTTTAAAAGCTCTGGGATTTTTGGTCTATCTGGCCATTTTGCAGCAGATCGAAGGAAACTTGATCTATCCCCGCGTGGTGGGGGGCTCCATCGGGCTCCCCGGTATCTGGGTACTGGCGTCGGTAACCGTGGGTGGCGGCCTGTTCGGTATAGCGGGAATGTTGATCGGTGTTCCTTTTACTGCAACCTTATACAAATGGATCCGGAACGATGTGAATGAAAAGATCAAAGCGCACCATGTTCCGCGGGAACCTCATTTACTGAAAGAGATCGAGGAATTTCAGGAGTACGAGGAAGCAAAGCGAAAAGCGGAAAAGTCAAAATTAAGTTAAAATCAAGTTAAAATATTTACAGTTAAAATGCCGGCACCTAAAATGGTAAGTACGATCCCCACAGCGCGGTTCAATGTCTTCGGTTCTGCCTTGTTTGCAAAGCGGGCAGCGACCCTTGCCCAAAGCAGGGTACTTAAGATACAGAAAACAAATGCAGCCGGATCCGGGGTTCCGCCAATCATAAAATGGCTTGCAGCTCCTGTAAAAGCAGTGAATGTCATAATAAATACGCTGGTGCCTACTGCTGTCTTCAATTCATAGCCTAATACGCTGGTGAGGAGAAGAAGCATCATCATGCCTCCGCCGGCACCTACGAAACCACAGATAAACCCTACGATACAGCCGCTGATGGCAGACTTGATAAATCGTGTTTTGGGGTCAGCAGTAACCATGGATTCTTTCGTGGTCATGACAGGGCGCACGATAAATTTGATTCCAAGCAGGAGTGTCATGACAGTGGAGAAACCTCCCATGGTATGGCTTGGCACTTTGCTGGATACGAAGCTGCCGATGACTGTAAAAATAAGGACCGCAGCCATCATAACCAGACCATTTTTGATGTCAAGGTTTTTGTTTTTTCCGTATGTGTAGGCGGAAATGGCACTTGCCAGTACATCACTTGCCAATGCGATTCCTACTGCGGCGTATGGTTCCATTCCCAAAAAGGTGATAAGCATGGGACTGATGACGGCAGCTGCGCTCATCCCCGCAAATCCGGTGCCCAATCCGGCACCGATGCCTGCCACAAAGCAGACGATAAATTTAAACAACATTTCGATTACCTCCTTTTTTGTCTTGCTTTTCCTGTTCAATGATGTGGGAAATGTTTTCGTTTGTCTGTTGGAAAAAGTTTAAGACAGTTTGAAGCGTATCATCCGGGATGCCGTACAGCATACGGGAAAAATAGTCTTTTTGGCATTCACGGAGTTCTTCTGCTATGTGTTCTCCTTCCTCAAGCAATGTCAGACGGTTGGTCCGACGGCTGTTGGCATCTTTTTCCACAAGGAGCAGGTTCCTCTGCCGCAGCCGTTCCAAGGCAGTGGAAATATTCGGCTTTGACAGGCCGCAGATCGAGGAAATAGAAGTTGCCGTATTGTACTCAGGATTGTTATTTAAAAAAAGCAGGATATCTGCTTCAATCTGTGTTAGGCTATACTTGGTGCAGACCGGAAGAAAGACTGCATGGTAAGCTTTTTTATAAAGAGAGAGATGGGTTAAGATCTCTGTGCAAAGTTTCATAGATGTACCTCCATAGGAAACATGAACATAATAGTTATAAATATAACTGTTATAAACATAATCATTAATATAGTCATAATGTTAAGAAATGTCAAGAATTATTTGTACCGGAATAGAATGGTAGAAAAAGATAAGAATTATTGCGCTAGGCCCGCAGATATGGTACACTTTTTTCAATCATCATGCCGAATGATGTCGGCAACAGTAACTGTTCAGGGCCAAGTATTTTGGAGATTGCCTCTGAATAGTTAATGATAATAGAAAGAGGGAGGTTTTTTATGCAATCAATTTTTGAAGCAATTAATGGGGTGTTTGGCTTTATTGGGCCGTTGTCAGATTTTTTGTGGGATTTTCCGACGAATTTTGAGTGGTACCGGAATATTCCGCTTTTAGGGAACTTTTCCTTAGCGATCATTCTGCTCCTTGGCTCAGGTATCTTTTTTAGTTTTAAATTGGGATTTATGCAAGTAACGCATTTCAAGAAGGGTGTTCACATCCTCACTG
The DNA here is from genome assembly GCA_022776305.1 of Lachnospiraceae bacterium. Classification (GTDB taxonomy): domain Bacteria; phylum Bacillota; class Clostridia; order Lachnospirales; family Lachnospiraceae; genus Choladousia. The sequence goes on along the minus strand of JALFIB010000285.1, from coordinate 9,209 downwards.
AAAAAAGGGCAGTGGAAACAGGTATTTCACCGCTGGCAGCCTTTCTTTTAAGTTCAGCCATGCGTGTGGGACCGGGCAATATCATTGGTGTTACAGGCGCCATCGCAGTAGGCGGTCCGGGCGCGCTGTTCTGGATGTGGGTTTCTGCATTTTTCGGTATGGCGGTAGCCTATATGGAAAGTGTGCTGGCACAGATCTTTAAGGAAAAGAAAAACGATGAATTTGTGGGCGGACTTCCTTTCTATGGAAGGCGGCTCCTGGGAAATAAAGTTTGGATCGGTGTCTTTTTATCCCTGCTGTATATCCTGTATGCACTTTGCTGCCTGCCGGCACAGGGCTTTAATGTTGTATCATCTGTAGGACGTATGGCGGAGATCGTTACGGGAACGACTATCGCTTCTGACTCCGTATTCTATTATGTCATCGGCGCATTGATCATCATCCTCACTGCCATCATTGCATTCGGCGGTATCCGGAAAGTGACAAAATGGACCGACAAGATGGTTCCGGTCATGGCAGTGCTCTATATTGCCGTCGTGGTGGTATTGGTAGTTCTCAACTTCGGACGCATTCCTTATTTCTTCCAGGCAGTCTTTGGCGGTGCTTTTAAATCCGAGGCGTTCTTTGGCGGCGTGTTCGGTACCGTATTGGCACAGGGCGTGAAACGTGGGCTGATGTCCAATGAAGCAGGCCAAGGTACGATCACCATGTCAGCAGCGGCTTCCGATGCAAAACATCCGTGTGAACAGGGTATGCTGGCATCCATCGGTGTTTTTTTGGATACTATCGTGATCTGTACTTTGACAGGTTTTGTAGTTGTCATGGCACACTGCTGGACGGGAGCGCAGGGAGAAGCGTGGGCAGCACTTGATAAACTTCCGAAATTTACAGCATCCATTGCGGAGATGACACCGGGGACAGCTTTTAACGCTGTAGTAACTTTCTTGGTGACATTATGCTTCGGGCTGTTTGCATTTACCACATTGCTTGGTATGATCAGTTTTTCAGAGATCGCTGCGAACCGTATCCGCAAGGATTCCATCTGTATCAACATCGTGCGCTGCGTTGCACTTTTCGTTGCAGCTTTTGGTATCCTCTGCAATATTGCAGGACTGGAACTTGGCAATTTGTGGGCATTCTCAGATCTGGGGAACATTTTGATCGTTTATTTCAATATTCCCATTGTGTACGTGGGTGCAAAATACGTGTTCCGCGCCACAAAACATTACAAAAAACAGGATGGGACACCTTTTACTTCTTCCGTGATCGGACGGGACGACTGTACGTTCTGGGATGAAAGAGCGAAAAGAAGGAAATAAAAGAAGATATAAGATAAAATAGGTTGACAAAGAAGTGTCCTAGTGGTAGACTGGCACGAACAGCATAACACCCGTGAGGGAGTAGTTAGCATTTGCGCTTAACAGCAGATGTGGCAAGTCAACATACTGACCGTGGCGGTCTGGCTTGCATTAAATAACGAGACTCACGTACAGCTTAGGAAATAAGAGACTAGGCTGTACGTGGAGTCTCATTTTTTGTGCGATAGAAAAGACCTTATAAAAGCAAAGGAGAAATGGAAGATGGGAATTATTGAATTGTTTATTTTGGCAGTGGGGTTGTCGATGGATGCTTTTGCAGTTTCTGTCTGTAAGGGCCTTGCGATGAAGCGGTGCAGCTTTCAAAAGGCGGCGGTCTGTGGAATATGGTTCGGTGGTTTTCAGGCTTTGATGCCGCTCATCGGTTACATACTGGGCTATCAATTCAAGAATTACATTACTTCCGTAGATCATTGGATCGCATTTATCCTGCTTGCAATTATCGGAGGAAATATGATGAAAGAATCTTTTTCCAAAGAGGAAGATGAGAACAGCGATTCGCTGGACGTGAAGACCATGTTTTTGCTGGCGGTGGCTACCAGCATCGATGCTTTGGCAGTGGGGATCACTTTTGCGTTCCTGCCTGATACCAATGTGACGGCTGCTGTGCTCTTCATTGGTATTGTCACCTTTGTACTGTCTGCGGCAGGAGTTAAGATAGGGAATTTATTTGGGACAAAATATAAAGCAAAAGCAGAATTTGCAGGCGGTTTGATCCTTGTCCTTCTTGGCCTGAAAATCCTGCTTGAGCATCTGGGAATGTTGGGTTAATCCTTTACAAGATCACGAGAGGATGTTTTGCCGGAGGCCGGTTAATCCTTTACAAGATCACAAAAAGATGCTTTGCATGAAGCGCTATAATCTTGGGGGGTGAGCTCAATCTGGGCTCCGATCTTGCCTCCGCTTACAATGATGTGAGGATGGTCCAGCGCTGATTCGTGTACAAAAACGGGATACTGTTTTTTCATTCCGATGGCGGTACAGCCCCCGCGGATATATCCCGTGATCTCATTAATTTCCTTGACATGGATCATAGCAAGGGATTTGGCGGACGCTGCGCGGGCCGCCTTTTTTAGATCTAGTTCATGGTCGATGGGGATGACAAAGACAAAGTAAGCTTTAGCCGGGCTTACGGTCACCAATGTTTTGAACATAATCTCATGGGGAAACCCCAGAAGATCGGCAGTCTGTTTCCCGTCTGTAAACTCATCGCATTCGTAAGTGTGGGTTGTATATGGAATTTTCATGCGGTCTAAGATACGCATTGCGTTTGTCTTGATTTCTTTTTGTTTTGCCATAAAATCACTCTTTCTATTAAATTTATATCCATTTGTCCCTTTGCTCATTTTACTACAACAGAACTCAAAAGGGAACAGATTTATATCCATTTGTCCCTTTGCTCATTTTACTACAGTCGAACCTTAAAGGGAACAATTTTATGTCCATTTATCTCTTGGCTCATATAATAATAGGGAACAAGAACAAAGAGGTAAATGATGTATCGATATCCTATAAAAAAGGGGCAGGAAAACCGCCTCGGGACAGTTCCCTGCATGCAGAAGAGTGAGCGATCCATTCCCGTTGCACGCAGTGCTTTTATGCGTGCAGAAGAAATTGACGAAGAGAGGGCGCGGAGCGGTTGGAACCCTTATCAAGGAGAAGAAGAGATCATGGAGCCTTATTTTGTAAGGCAGGATTATGGGCAGATCTTGGAGGAGCAGAAATCTTCGGAGCGGGATTTGAGAATGCTGCAGTCTATGTACCCTGATGCAGCAAAAATGATTCTTCCTTATATAGAAGAGGAATGTGACAAGATGGAGTATGAAGGAAGTCCCATGTATGATGAGCATCCGGATGCCACCACTGTTTGGCAGATTCAAGATAGAATCTTAAGTCAGGTGCGCGGGCGTCTTCAGGAAGAGCCGGAAGCGGAAGAAGAGCCGGAGGAGATCCTTTCCATGCAGTATCAGGGAAATCGTGGCGGCCGGCCAGGGCGGAACTGGCCCGGAGACTTGATCCGCGTTCTTCTCCTGCAGGAAATGCATCACAGGAGATGCAGACATCGTGGATGCAGAAGAGGCTGGCAATAGCTACAGGTACCGCAGATGTAGGCGAGAAAAAACTTGTTCTATTAGGAAGGGAATAGTATACTGATAACGTAAACCGTTGTCAAACTGTGCAATCTGAATGAGAGGCACAGTAAGGCACAGGTCTGAACAGTTATAAAATAAAAAGCAGAATGAGACAGAACGAGTATGGATGAATTAAGAGAATTACTGGAGGAGTGTTTAAGCGAGAAGCTGCTTCATATTGTGTTAAGCGGACAGAAAGCAAAGGACACTATACAAAAAATCAAAGTGAGACCTATGCTGCACAAAGGGCAGCTTTTGTTTCAGGCTTCTTTGTGGGACGGGAAAAAAGAATTTCATAAAAACTTTGAGCGCGCTGAGATGATACAGTCGCTGCTGGTTTGGATGAGCAGGGATTTTAAGCAGATGCAGATCGATACCACGGAGCTGTCAGCTTCCGTGTTGGTGAGCAAAAAAGGAAAAGTAACGATTAAGAAAAAGCCTTGTGGTGTGAAAAGGATCCAGGGAGATCTGGGCCACAACCGCAAAAAACGGTATTTGCTGCCTGAGGGGACGCCGGTCCCCTTTTTTGTCAAGCTTGGAGTGATGACGGAGGAGGGGAAGGTGGTAAAAGCCAAGTACGATAAATTCCGTCAGATCAACCGTTTTTTGGAATTTATCGAGGATGTGCGCCCTGTCTTGGATAGGGATAGGGAATTGACTATGATCGATTTCGGATGCGGCAAATCTTACCTTACCTTCGCCATGTATTATTATCTGCACGAATTAAAAGGATACGATCTGCGCATCATTGGCCTGGATCTGAAAGAAGACGTGATCATGCACTGCAATGAGTTGGCGCAGGAATTCGGCTATGAGAAGCTTCAGTTTTTTATCGGGGATATCGCTGATTATGAGGGTGTCAGCCAAGTGGATATGGTGGTGACGCTCCATGCCTGCGACACAGCCACAGACTATGCGCTGGAGAAGGCCGTGGCATGGAATGCCAAAGTGATCTTATCCGTGCCCTGCTGCCAGCATGAGCTGAACCGGCAAATGCATAGCGAAATCATGCAGCCTGTGTTAAAATATGGATTGATAAAGGAGCGGATGGCTTCTCTCATTACAGATGCACTGCGCGCCCAGCTGCTGGAACGGTCAGGATACCGTGTACAGGTTTTGGAATTTATCGATATGGAACACACGCCCAAAAATATTTTGCTCCGTGCCGTAAAATCGGAGGAAGAAAAATGGACGGAACAGAAGGACAAAGAGCTTGAGGATTGCATGGAATTTCTCCATGTCCATCCTACCTTAGAGAGGCTGCTGGAGAATGATCAGGGATAGGAGACAGAAAGAGTATGCAAAATAAGTTATCAACATTAAAAAACATATTGGTGCATATTGTCGTGCTGACTGTGGTTTTTGTTGTTGCAGTGGTTGCTTTTAGCAAGTTCATCAACCAGACAACACCCAGCACGGCAGAGGTGATGGAAAATTCTACGTTTCCTCTTGTTTATATGCAAAATAAAGGTGTGAACTACAACTGTCTGCATGGTTATGCAAAGGAGATGGACGTCAACTATATCCGTGATACTGTGACGGTTCTTTCTGATGATCACAAATTGGAAATACAGATCCAGCCCTTTGATACTAACGTGGAGAGTGTGTCCTATGAGGTGCTCACATTAGATGGGAGCCAGTCGCTGGAAAATACCAAGGTGACAAAGCTGGAGGAAGAGAATAACTATATCAATGCTGTCCTCCAGATCCAAAACAACATGCTTCTGGAGCAGGAGTACATTTTAAAGCTTCAAGTGACGGCGGGAGGCAGGGATATTTATTTTTACACCCGCCTGCTTCTTGAGGACGGCCTCCATCTGGAATCCTATCTTGATTTTGTATCGGGATTTTATGAGAAGTGCGTCAATAAAACGGACCAGACGTCCCTTGGTACGGTAGTGGAGCCGGATGAGACAACCGGGGAGGCGAAGACCCTTGCCACCATGGACATCCATGATTCTGTGAGCCAGCTGATGTGGGGCGATTTAAATCCCCAAATGTATTATAAACCAACGCCCAGCCTGGTGGATATCAATGGTACGACGGCTTCCTTTGTTTTAAACTACAGGATCTCTGCTGTCAATGCAGAAGGGGCTGTAGAAATTTATAACGTAGAAGAGTTTTACAGGCTGCGTTACACAGATACCCGTGTCTTCCTTCTGGATTTCACCAGAAATACACAGGAGATCTTTGATGTGGACAGTCAGGCACTGCAGACGGAAGGGATCAATCTTGGTATCTGCGATCCGGATGTAGAGTTTTCCTTTGATTCCAAGAAACAAGTGTTGGCCTTTGTACAGGAAAATGAATTGTGGGCATACCGTATCAACGGCGGAAAGATGACGAAAGTGTTCGGTTTCCCCCAAGAGGAAAACATGGATTACCGTGATTTTTATGACCAGAATAATATTAAAGTCCTTCGTGTGGACAATTCCGGTGACCTCTGGTTTGCAGTGTCCGGATATATGAACCGGGGCAAGCGGGAAGGAGAAAACGGAATCGGTATCTTTTATTATGAAGAGGCCTCTTCTACCGTGGAGGAGATCTTGTTTATCAGGACCATGGAATCCTATGACACCTTGAAACTGGATATTGATGACCTGACCTATATCACAGACAATCAGGAAGACTGCTATATCCTTCTGGAAGGTGTTGTCTACCGTGTAGACTTAGTCACAGGAGATTATGAGCGCGTGATCGATGGCTTGAATAACGGATGCTACGTAAGCTCGGAATCCAACCGGTATTTAAGCTGGTTAAAGGAGGGAGAGCGCTATGATTCAAAGACGTTGTATACCATGGATTTTGAAACGGGAACCGTGTGGGAGGCCAATGCCGGGGATGACCAGCGGTTACGGCCTATCTGTTTTATGGGGGAGGACCTTGTATACGGGCAGGCATATCTTTCCGATATCAATACAGAAAATGAGGGTAGCGAAGTCTTCCCGATGCACCAGCTGAAAATCGTAAATGAAGAAGGAGAAGAAGTAAAGACGTACCAGCCGGATGGCCTGTACATCATGGAAGTTATCCAGGAAAACAATATGCTGAAATTGCGCCGGGCATCCTCTGTGGCAGGTATTTATACGGAAGCTTCAGAAGACCAGATCGTCAGCACCGATACGGAAGAGGATGTGGAATATGGAGTGACGACGCAGGAGGATAAGGTAAAACAGACAGAGATCCTGCTACGAGTAGGGACACAGATCAAAGAAAATAATCCGCAGGTAGTGACCAGTAAGCTCCTCGTCTTTGAGAATGCGAGGACCATAGAAATCCCTGCAAATCAGGATAAAGAGCAGCTGTATTACGTTTACGCCGGCGGAAAAATGGAGAGCCGGTGGCCTACGCCGGCAGAGGCGATCCGCAGGGCAGATGAAAAAGTAGGCGTTGTGATCAACAACGCAAAAGAGTTTGTCTGGGAACGAGGAAACAAACCGGAAAGCAGCAAGATAAAAGTGGAAAACATTCCGGAAATCGTAAAGAGCGGAACCATGGATGTGGATACACTGGAACAGCAGCTTGGCAAAGATGCAGTCGACCTGACAGGGTGTACGTTAGAGCAAGTGCTGTATTTTGTGGGACAAGGAAAGCCGGTGATCGCTGCCACCCCGACGGGCGTGGTGATTATCACAGGATACGATGATTACGGCAATACGATCCTGTTAAATCCGGGTGAGACAGAGACATACTTCTACGGACCGAACGACAGCAAAGAGATGTTTGAACAAGCCGGAAATCGGTTTGTATCTTATCTGGAGACCGAGATCAGCTAAGAGGGATAACTTCTGCCGGGAATCAAACACTGTAAGAGATCGGTAAAAAAGGATAAGAATTTCCGAGATCGTATAACGTCAGTTATTGGCGGGAAAAATCTGACAATTCAAAAATAATAATATTCGGAAAAAGGATTTTGCGGGAGGCAGCGCAAAAAACCTGCACAAAAATTTATCCTCCGTTTTTGTGGGAAACCAAGAGAACGACAAAATATTCTCAAGTTATCCACAAGACGGGGGATAAAAAATTGCGATGAAATGGATTTATGCACCGAATTATCCACATTATCCACATTTTTGAGTGAGGATAAGTTGGTTTACATAGGTTTTGAAAGAAACAGATGTTTTGTTAAATCTGATAAAATGTAAAAAAATGAAAAGAAAAAGTGAAAAAAGGTTGACAGGTATATTTTGAGTTTTTTAAATGAGTTGTCAGAATAATTTAAAGATTTTGTAAATTATACGTAAGTAGTTATAGGGTTTTGCAAAAAGGAGTGGGAAAAAGGTACTTTGCTATGGGCAGAAAAATACCTCCACAAGATGTGATATCTTGTGGAGGTTGTTTTTTAACTCCAATAACGTACTGCCCGGAGCGGTGTTTGATAGTTGTAATTTGATACTTTGATACCGCCTGCCGGATACGGCTGGGAATTACTTGCGTGAACGATCTTTCCATTTCCCATATAGATGGCAACGTGTGATGCGTAGTTGCCGGAACCGTAGAAGAGAAGGTCTCCCGGCTGGATACTGCCCATATCCACGATGGTATACTTGTACTTCTTCAAGTAATCCTGTCCTTTCATCTGATCATCCGCTACACGAGGGATGGAGATGCCGAAGTGGAGCATAACCTGCTGTGTGAATCCGGAACAGTCAACACCGTTTGTAAGGCTATTGCCGCCGTATACGTATTTGTTTCCTACAAACTGCAGTGCGTAATTGACGATCTGTCCGCCCAGCGTACTGTCAGATACTTTTAAGCTTTCCTCTCTGGTGATCACTCCGCTTGAGTTGATGGTGTACTGTTTCGTACCTACCACAATGGTAATAGAAGTGGCGAGGCGTCCGTCAGAGTAGAAGTAGTGCTTCTGGTCATACAGCGTCTGGATACCTGTGAGCATCACGCCGGAAGAATTGAAGTAGTATTTGCTTCCACTGATGGTCTGCCATCCGGTTACCATATTTCCGTTGCTGTCAAAGTAGTATTTGGAACCGTTAACCGTGGACCATCCCACTGTCTTTGTCAGACCGGTACGTGCTCCGTCAGGTCCCACGTAATACTTGCCGACCCAGGTATTCTTCGCCATCTGGCAGTTACTCTGGAAATAGTAGTATTTGGACTTGAGTTTTAACCATTTATTCTTTGCTGCAGCACCGTTGCTCTGGAAATAATATGTATCAGAGCCAAAGGTTTTCAGAAGCTTTGTATATTTTTTACCGGTCGTCGGATGGAAGTAGTAAAGATTGCCGTTTACTGTATTCAGTCCTCGCAATACCGCGCCGGTAGACGTTGCGTAATACTTACCGGACCATAACCACCGGCCCTTCTGGAGTACGCCTTTGCTGTCAAGCCAATAGCGCTGTCCGTCTACACTGAGCCATCCGGTCTTTCGTAAACCGTTTTTGGAACTGAAGTAATACGTAGATTTCTTGATCGTTGTCCATCCGGAAGCTCTGGCGCCGGAGGGTGTCACGTAATACTTACCGTTGATCCATTTGCTCTTCTGCATGATGCCCTTGCTGCTGAAGTAGTAATACTTTTTATTTGATTTGATCCAGCCGGTCTTTTTCTTTCCGGAGGAATCAAAGTAATACGTGTATTTGCCGGCTTTCGTCATGCCCACAGCCATCTGCCCGTTGCTCTTTAAATACTTGCCGCTGATCCATTTTGACTTTTGGATCGCTCCGGTCTTCGGCCCGGCATA
>JALFIB010000253.1 GCA_022776305.1 Lachnospiraceae bacterium | reverse complement strand
GGTATTGGGGTCTTCCCTGCCCCGGACTCTTGCCCACCAACTTTGCAGATCTCCCTGGAGGGTGCCACCGCCGATCTGACCCAGCTTGTACATTTTCTTCACACCGGAAAGCTGGATGGCAATTTCACGATTCTCCATCTTGTTATCCATGATTCAGTCTCCTTACACCGTATCCATAAACGTCTTTTCAACCTTGTTAAAGATCATCACGCCGCCAACAACCACAGCAGCAGTAATTAACCAACTCATTGCCAGATATTGCGGCATGATGGTTCCCTGACCCAACACCGCATAACGGAACACTTCCACGGGGGCAGTAACCGGATTGATCATCAACACTGTTTTCATCCAACCGTCACCCAACTGTGACATCGGATAAACAACGGGAGTCGCATACATCCAAAGTTGCACGCCAAAGGTTACCAAAATCGCTAGGTCACGGTATTTCGTAGTCAGGCTGGAAATGATGATGCCACACCCCAAGCCAAGCAGGCCCAGATGAAACAATACAACAGGAATCAAAAGCCATGCCTCCCAGTGCGGATGCACTTGCCCGACTATGACGTAGTAGGCCAAAAATATTAGAACCAACATCATTTGCACAACAAACTGAATGATGGATGCCAATACATTTGAAATCGGTACAGCCAGACGTGGAAAATAGACTTTGCCGAAAACATTGGCATTTGCCGTGAAGGTCTGGGCATTCTTTGTAACGCTAGTAGAGAAGAAAATCCAAATTGCATTGCTGCAGAGATAGAAAAGTATCTGCGGCACACCATCCGTACTCATTCCGGCGATTCCGCCAAAAACAAATGCATAAATAATACTACTAATTAACGGATTCAGAAATATCCAAGCTGGGCCGAGAATGGTTTGCTTATATGTCAACACAAATGTCCGCTTAGTAAACAAAACAATCAGATCCCGATACTGCCAGACTTCTTTTAGATTCAAATCGAACCAACGATGCTTAGATGATATATGTGTATGATATGTCTGCATGGAGATACTCCTTCGATTACAGATTGTGCGCTGAAAGTGCGTGTTTCACAGCCTCCAGCTTTTGATAGCCATATTTTTGATCCGGCTCCAAAAAAGCGCCTTCACTCCATTCGTTCCATGCATTCAGGAACACCATGGGCTTGTTTTCCTGATTGGCTCTGTCCACCAGACGTGTTAAATAGTCCTGAAACTTTTCAACGCTGAATCCGACATGAAGAACACCGTGCTTATTTCTTGGGGTGTTGTCCCAGTCCACAAAGCCACCGGGCATAAATTCGTCCGTCCAAGGCGCTGTCAGGATCTTTTCCCAGATCTCATCGTAAAAATACATGGCAAGGCTCTGGGGCTTTGCCCCACCGCCGGAGGAACCGGCGCTGCGCTTTTTCCGATAAGCAGACACCGCATTCTCCCCCAACAGCTTTCGCAGAGCCTGGACTTTTGAGGAAGTTCCGGGCTTCATGGAGGTCAGATTCCGGGCGTGAACCGGCTCAAAACCGATGCGATAGTCAAAAATATCATCCCGGTAATACATATCCGCGTAGTAGCTGGGAAATTGAAATGCAAGACACAGTCCTGGGAATCCTTCCTCAACTGCCCGCCTGCGCCAATAGACAGCCATCTGATAAATGTCGATGATCTGCTCCGGTTTGTATATTACAAAGAGGGGCTTGCCATCCACTGTAATATACCTCTTATCCCGAAAAAAAGGAAGGAGGTATTGAAAGTGCTGTTCCCAGTCATTCTGTCCGCCGTAGTCCTGTTTCATAATCACTTCCCGGTTTCCGCCGTCCCAGTTCTTGCTCCAGTTCTCGTTGGCCCAGCAGAAGCAGAAGGGAAGATTTACCTCTGGGTTAGCCAGCATTTGCTCCGCAGGTTTTTCCAACAGTTGCCGTCCGTTTTTAAACCAATAGTGATAGTAACAGAGGCCAAAAATGCCATATTCTCTGGCAAGATTGGCCTGCCAGATCTTCACATCATCATTCAGCAGATTGTACTCTCCGTTAAGCGGTACATGGGGCTGATCATGTCCCGGGAATAACGGCTTTGCTTTACGTACATTGGTCCATTCGGTAAAACCTTCTCCCCACCACCTGTCATTTTCAGGGATAGTATGAAACTGAGGCAAATAAAAAGGAATAATCTTAACGCCTTTTCCGTCATTAACTTCCGCCATACTATATATCTCCTCTCAAAGATGTTTCGTTCAAAAACTCACGATACACCTCATCTAAGCATTTTTTTTGCACTGCAGGTATAAAATCAGAGGTCAGTTTATGTTGGAATTTTGCAATTTTCATCAATCGTTCATATCGCAGGCTACGCAGCCTGTAAAATTCATTTGCACCGGAAACACCAAATCTCTTTTTAAAATATGTCAGTGTCCCATTCATACGCATTTTGAACTGTCTGGTATTGAATTCATTTTGCTTTTTTACTGTCGCACCTTCCAGGTGAACTATTTTAACCTGAGGGATACAGACAACCTTAAAGCCCAGCCGGGATATCCTCCAGGTAAGTTCTTCTTCTTCCGCATACATAAAAAAATCCGGATCAAATCCATTCACCTGTTCAAAAAGATTTTTTTGCAGCATCATATCTGCTCCAAAAATATATGCAACGCGCTTCGGTGTGCTTGAATAATTAAACTCGGAAATAATCTGCCCTTTATTGCTCCGGGAAGAAATTTTATCAT
>JALFIB010000248.1 GCA_022776305.1 Lachnospiraceae bacterium | reverse complement strand
CCTTCCGTATGGGAACTCCGTTAATAGCAATTCCTTTCGGTTTGTTCTTCTTTAAATGCATGTCAATGCGGTAAGGAACCTTATTTTTCAGAATCTGCAGCTTAATGTGTGCCTCATCCTCCCCAAAGAGAATAATGTCTCTGTCCTTGGCTCCTCTATGAGATTTGGAAGTACAGCATACATAAACAGATTCCAGAACATTCGTCTTTCCCTGGGCATTGTCGCCGTAAAGGATATTGGTTCCCTGATTCAATTCCATATGTAATTCTTTATAATTGCGGTAATTTTTCAGCTCTATGGATTCGATAATCATGGATGATCTCTTTCTGGTCACTTATTTGATAATACGGATAGTCTCTCCCTGATAAGTAACTACATCTCCGTCAACCAGTTTTTTTCCTCTCTGATAGGCAACCTCACCGTTTACAGACACAAGTCCGTCTTCAATGGCATATTTGGCGTCCACACCGGATTCCACCAGGCCGGCTGCTTTTAAAGCCTGGCCCAGTTTAATATAATCTTCTCTTAATTTGATTGTATCCATTATTTTCCTCTCCTAAACAGTCACTAAACAGCTGCTGCGTTGAAATTTACGGGAAGAATCAGATAAATATAATTTCCCTCGTCATCTTTAATAAAGCAGGGGGATTTTGGATTCATCATATAAATATTGATATTCTCATCATCGATAACGCGCAGTGCGTCAATCAGGAATTTCGGGTTAAAGCCGATCATAATATCCTTGCCTGATTTATGGATCATCAGATCCGCATTCATGGAACCAAAGCTGGAATTCAGCTTCAGCTGCATTTCATTATCAGTAATATTTATAATAAGCGGCTTTTTATCATTTTCTCTTATTAATATAGTAGCTCTTTCAATACAATCAAGGAATTCTTTCTTGTTGACAGAAATCTTTGTCTCGTAATCGCTGGACAGCATCTGATTGATACGGAAATATTCACCTTCAATAAGGCGGGAAACAACGATCGTATTGTCAAACTCAAATAAAATATGATTGCTGCTGAAATAAATCAGCACCTCTTTTTCATTGTCTCCTCCCAGGATCTTGCTCACTTCACTTAAGGTTTTTCCCGGAACGATCACCTTTGTATTTTCATAATGATCTTTCAATCGGACATTGCGGATAGAAATACGATGCCCATCCAGAGAAACTACTTTTAACTGATTCTCCGTGACTTCAAACAATTCACCGGCCATCATTTTATTGCTGTCATTCGGTGAAATAGAAAAAATTGTCTGCTGAATCACTTCCCTTAAGGTAAACTGAGAAAGACAGATATATTTGTCTTTTTCAATGTAGGGAAGATAGGAAAATTCTTCTCCGTCCCGTCCCTGAATCTTGAAAATAGAATTTTCGCAGCTGATAACCGTGTTGAATTTATCATCTGTTTCGAGGATAACGGATGCATTCTGACTGGAGAGGCGGCGTGTAATCTCGGAAAACAACTTTGCATCCAGAGCGATCTTGCCATGTTCCAGTATCTCTCCCTCTACCTTTGTTTCGATACCTAACTCCATGTCATTGCCTGTCAGCTTGATTTCATTGGAAGTGGCATCGATCAGGATGCATTCCAGAATGGACATGGTGGTTTTGGAAGGTACGGCCTTCATTACTATATTGATGCCGTTTACGATGGCATCTTTTTGAAATTTAAGCTTCATAATTGTTGATAACTTCCTTTCTGAAAAATTGTCCGGCCGGAGCCCGGCAATAAGTGTAGATATAAATACTTTTCGTAGAAATCGTAGTAGGGGCTGTGGGTTTGTGTAAAAATGCCCGGAACCCTTTAAAATAAAAGAAAATTCCGTGTGGAACTGTCTGTGGAAATCATCCACTGTTTTTTTGGAAAACCTAAGATTTATCCACAGGTACTTTAAAATGATTCACAAACTCTTAAAACAGCCGGGTTTATCAACATCCTGTCCACAGATATTTCACTGCTTATTGTGGATTTATTTTCTTTTTTAATATTTCAATGGTACTCTTTAAGGATTCGTCTTTATTCAAATCTGAGGCGATCTTTTCCGAGCCGTGTATAATTGTGGTATGGTCTCTTCCGCCCAGGAAGCGGCCGATTGTCTGAAGAGGTGTTTCTGTCATATTCCGGCAGAGATACATAACGATCTGGCGGGGATATACGATATCCTTGGTGCGTTTCTGGGAAGAAATATCAAGGGGAGTGATGCCGAAGTGATCGGAAACAACCTGTATGATCAGTTCAGGAGTCACTTCTCTCTGAGCATTGGGGGAAATAATGTCCTTTAATGCGGTTTCTGCCAGTTCCAGGGTAATATCACACTTGTTCAGCCGGGACAGAGCGACAATTTTTGTCAGGGCGCCCTCCAGTTCACGGATGTTGGATTTAATGTTGGTGGCAATGTATTTGATCACTTCATTATCGATATTGTAGCCTTCCATCTCCTCTTTTTTGCGCAGAATAGCCATTCGCGTCTCATAATCAGGAGACTGGATATCTACGGTAAGACCCCACTCAAAGCGGGAGCGGAGACGTTCCTCCAGGGTTTCAATTTCCTTGGGAGGTTTATCGGAGGATATGATAATCTGTTTCTTTGATTCATATAATGTATTAAAGGTATGGAAAAATTCCTCCTGGGTACTTTCCTTACCTATAATAAACTGAATATCGTCGATGAGCAGCACATCATTGTTGCGGTATTTTTCACGAAATTCCGTAGTGGTAATATTATTTTTATTACGGATCGCGTCGATCAGCTCGTTGGTAAAGGTCTCTGAGCTGACGTACAGTATCTTGGATTTCGTATTGTTTTTGAGTATAAAATGGGCAATGGCATGCATCAGATGGGTCTTGCCCAGTCCCACGCCTCCGTATATAAAAAGAGGATTGTAGATCTCGCCGGGAGATTCCGCAACAGCCAGGGCAGCCGCATGGGCCAGGTTGTTGTTGGAACCAACTACGAAGGTGTCGAAGGTATATTTGGGATTTAAGTTGGCACTCTGAATTACGTCAGGGCTTACAGTTACCGTATTTTTATGGATAAGCTGGGGAGTTGGCGGTTCTTCAGCCTCGACCTGCTCCTTAACCTTGAAATCCACCTCGCATTCCTGTCCAAGGAATTCCGAGATGGTCACACGCAGGATAAATCCGTATTTTTTATTTACATATGCTAAAAATGTCTGTTCGGGAACAATGATGGTTACCGTGTTGTTTTTGAAGGAGTAGGGAGTAAGGGGTTCCAGCCATGTATGGTAGGAAATATTGGATATATCGTGTTCTTCCTTCAGTATTGTTAATATTTTTTCCCAGTTTTCTTTGATTTTTTCGATCATTTTACGTCTCCTGAAACTGTATTGCAGAATTGCCCAATCTAAATCTATTGTAACCTAAACACGTTTTTTTTTCAATGAGAAGTGAAAAATATTGTGGATAACTTTGTGTACAGGCTGTGAAAGCAGTGTGAAGGGCCTGTGGACATGAGAGTTGTCCACAATATTTGGAATAAGTACAGCTTGAATTGTGCACATAAGGAAAATATTTGAAAAATAAAGAGATTTTTATCAACAATGGGGATAAAAAGGTAAGTTACACCTACTTATCCACAACTTATCCACAAATTGTGGATAAAACTTTTGTAAAATCCACAGAGACCGTTCTTTTGTTCTTCAGGATTGACGGAATTATAGTTTTGCAATATAATTTTTCTGTAACAGTGCATTGTATCTTTATGAAAGAACAGTAGCAGGAGGAAAAAAATGAATAAGAAGAAAAAAGACACTCGTTGGCTTGCAAGTGTCGCACTTATGATGGCAGTTGTCATCCTGTTGGCTAATACGCCTTTGGGTATGATACAGCTTCCTGTAATTAAGGCGACAACCGTGCACATCCCCGTTATTATAGGAGCTGTCCTTTTGGGACCTCTGGCGGGAGGAATTCTGGGAGCGACCTTTGGTATATGTTCCATGATAAGCAATACCATGGCGCCTACGTTATTGTCCTTTGCATTTTCACCTTTTATGAGCATGACCGGACTTTCCGGAGTATTTAAGGCGATTTGGATTGCTTTTGGATGCCGTATTATGCTGGGAATATTTGCCGGATGGCTGTGGATATTGCTGAAAGCAGTGAAACTGAACAGCCTGATCGCACTTCCGGTGACAGGATTTATAAGCACCATATTCCATACATTTATGGTAATGGGAAGCATTTATTTTCTGTTGGCCGCCCAGTATGCCGAGGTAAAAAGCGTTGCTGTTGATGCGGTATGGGGGCTTGTTATGGTGACGGTAACTTCTTCCGGTATCCCGGAAGCGGTGGTAGCGGCCATTCTGGTAACAGTAATAGGAAAGGTAATGCTTAAATTTGTAAAAGATTAAATAAAAATTGCTTGACTAAGGCCGATTTCTTCTATATAATTTAAGGGATGTTTAATTATACTAGTCTAAATGTGTGTTTTCACATTACCAGATAATTTTGATAGGAGGTGCCCGGATTATGAAGATGACATTTCAGCCTAAGAAGAGACAGAGAGCAAAAGTTCATGGCTTCAGAGCCAGAATGAAGACTGCAGGCGGCAGAAAAGTTATTGCTGCCAGAAGAGCAAAAGGTAGAGCTAAATTAACTGCTTAAGTCTTTGTGAACTTAAAGCAAAAGAATGACAGGCCACATGCGATTGTGGCCTTTTCTTTTCTTTCACAGTTTAAAAATGAAAGACGAGAAGATGATGAGGAGTTTCGAATGAAACGATTTCCTTCCATAAAGAAGAACAGCCAGTTCCAGGATATTTACAGAAACGGAACCAGCTATGCCAACAAATTATTAGTTATGTATGTGATGAGGAGTGGGGATACCGGCAATCAGATAGGGATCTCTGTCAGCAAGAAAGTGGGCAACAGCGTGGTACGCCATCACATTACCAGATTATTAAGGGAAATATTCCGTTTAAATAATGATAAAATTGAGACTGGATTAAACATCATTCTTGTGGCCAGAGTGGCTGCAAAAAATACCGATTACAAACATTTGGAAGGTGCGTATCTGCACCTGTGCGGACTGCATCACATTTTAAAAGAATCGAAGTGAAGTGATTATGACAAAATTTTTGATTTTGTTGGTAAGAGGATATCAGAAGTACCTCTCACCTCTGAAAGTAAGAACTCACTGTATTTACACACCTACATGTTCTCAATACGCCATTGAAGCATTGCAAAAATATGGTGCGTTAAAAGGTACATGGTTGGCCTGCAGACGGATTCTTCGTTGTCATCCTTTTGCAGAAGGCGGTTATGATCCAGGTCCGTAGAAGAAGGAGACACTTCAGGTGAGCTTTTCAAAAAGACATCGGGTGCTCATAAGGAGGTAGCGTATTGAACGGTTTAGTTGGCGCAGTAGTATTAACAAAGACAGGCGGTGTTCTGGGGCCGATCGCTGATATTTTAGGCTGGATTATGGACTTGCTGTTCCGTTTTACCAGTGCGGTTGGTATTGAG
>JALFIB010000243.1 GCA_022776305.1 Lachnospiraceae bacterium | reverse complement strand
TCGTGAAAAAAGGACTGCTGCGTGATCGCATCAGTCCTCTGTCCTTTAAAAATTCAAATTCAAAATAGCAGCTATTACAACGAATAATACCGCCAGCAATGTGGTGAACTTTACAAGTTTTCCTTCCATCGAACGTGACTTATTCTTACCCCAGTAAGTATCTCCGATTCCACCAATTGCTCCAAGGCCGGCATCTTTACCCTGCTGAACCAGAACAAGAACAGTTAACGCAATACATACCAATATAAAAATAATCGTTAAAAATATTCTCACAGCGTACTACACCTCCTATGTCAAACATAATCAGTCTACCACAGGATATAGCAGATTTCAACTGTTTTTTTCATCATAAAGGCAGTTCTTTTTAAATGGGTTCTCATAAGAAGCAAAATATCCGATGGTATCTTCAATCCTTAAAAGCTGATTGTACTTTGCTACCCGCTCACTTCTGCAGGGTGCACCTGTTTTGATCTGTCCGGCACCTACTGCAACAGCAATATCTGCAATCATCGTATCCTCTGTCTCTCCGGAACGATGTGAGATCACAGTCCGGTATCCGTTTTGGTGTGCCAGCTCAATGGCATGGAATGTCTCGGTCAATGTGCCAATCTGGTTGACTTTTATCAGGATCGCATTACCTGCTCCCAATTCGATTCCCTTTTGAAGGCGCTCTGCATTGGTGACAAAGAGGTCATCTCCCACAAGCTGTACGTGTTTTCCGAGTCTTTTTCCAAGCTCTTGCCATCCATCCCAGTCATTTTCATCTAGGCCGTCTTCGATTGATGCAATGGGAAACTGTTTACAAAGCTGTTCCAGATAAGAAATCATTTCCTCTGTGGTGCGGTATACCTCTTTCCCTTTCATCTTACTCTCTCCGGGAAAGAAGTACGCCTGTTTTTCTTTTTGGTATAATTCGCTTGATGCTGCATCCAATGCGATCACTATGTCCTTTCCCATCTGATAGCCCGCTTTTTCCACGGCATCTGAAATCAAAAACAATACAGAAGAAGCATCTTCCAGATCCGGTGCAAAACCACCCTCATCCCCCACACCTGTTGCATATCCTCTCTCTTTCAGCATTTTCTTTAAAGTGTGGTAGATCTCCGTACACATCTGAAGTCCATGGGCGAATCCTTCCGCACCCACAGGCATAATCATAAATTCCTGCAAGTCCACTGTATTATCAGCGTGGCAGCCTCCATTTAAAATATTCATCATCGGCACCGGCATCCGGTGCGCATGCATCCCGCCCAGATAACGAAAAAGCGGCATATCCAGTGATCTTGCCGCAGCCGCAGCTGTGGCCATAGAGACTCCCAGTATACCATTGGCACCAAGTCTTCTTTTATTTTTCGTTCCGTCTTCCCTGCATAAGATCCGGTCAATGGAAGCCTGATGATACACATTTTCTCCAATGATGGCATCTGCTAAAATGGTATTTACGAAATGGCAAGTCTGTTCCACACCCTTACCCTGATACCTTTGCTGCCCGTCCCTTAATTCTACTGCCTCATATTGACCAGTTGAAGCGCCGGAAGGTACTGCTGCCCTCCCGACGCTTCCATCTTCAGTCATGATCTCCACCTCCACGGTGGGATTTCCTCTTGAATCCAGTATTTCTCTTGCATATACATCTGAAATCGGCATGTAATTACACATATTGCAACCTCCTATTCTTATTTAGGCTTTGCAATAGTATTTCCAGCCGCAACACTTTTCACTCTATTTCCGCAGCGTTTTTGCGCTACACGACCATGCCTCTTTTTTCCAGCTGGATTTATAACAAAAAATTCTTAATTTATAAAACGAATGATATAGCCCACCTTTGATCCTGACATGCTGATGGTCGCCGATGGCCCGAAAGAAGCAAATACGCTATTTACATAATTGCATCCCCGCCCTGCGTCATACCACAATCCATTTCCTGCATAAACATTCGTATGCCTGAATTCTACCCAAGAACAAATATCTCCCGGAAGCAGGTTCCCTTCTGCCAGAAGCTGGTTTGGTGTCTGATAAACTTTTATGATTTTGCATCGTTTCAAGAATTGTTCTTTAATATCACCGCGGAAGACAAATTCTCCTCCGATCTCACCCCAGAAATTCTTTTCATTGATTACGCCCATATCCCTGAGCGCCCATCGCACAAGCAGAGAGCAATTGCAAACTGCCTTTCCTTTTGTTCTCGTATCATTGTATGCTTTTGCCCATGTACTCTTTTCGCTTGTTCCATCTGCAAGTCTTCCACCGTAGGTCCAAATATAGTTCGTACCGTAGTCGCTTTGGATCTGTTCAGAATAACCTTGTAGTGTTGCCAGAAGTTCTTTCGCTCCGGCTGCTATCGTATTCGTACCGTTCTCAGTTACCGTAACACGGCAATAAGCAGTCTGGCTTCCATCTGCTTTACAAGCTGCAATCACAGCAGTACCGGCTGCTTTTGCGGTAACCACACCCTTTGCAGATACATTGGCTATATTTCGATCCGAGCTTCCCCATATGATCGCATCGCTACCCACTGAAGAAACTGTCAAAGGAATGCTCTCACCTACAGAAAGTGTAAGTGTAGATTTGCTGATCTTCATTGTGGAAGCTTTGACTGTAACTTGGCAGACTGCTTTTTTCTTACTTCCATCTTTTGCTTTAACAGTAATTGTTGCTTTACCTGTCCCTACAGCTTTTATTTTACCATTTGAAGAAACAGTCACTACTTTTTTATTACTGCTGGACCACGTAACAGCTTTATTATTAGCACTGGACGGCTTTACGGCAGCCTTCAGTGTATATGTTTTACCCTTTGTCAAGGATAGTGTTTTTTTGCTCAATGTAATACTGGTAACCGGCTGCTTGACAGTCACATTACATTTATATTTCTTTCCTTTATATTTTGCAGTGATAACGGCTGTACCTTTTTTCTTTGCAGTAATCTTTCCGTTTGCATTTACAGTCACAACGGAAGTCTTTGAAGAACTCCATTTTATTTTTCCACTGGCTCCACTTAATTTCAGCGTGTACCCTTTTCCTTTGAAAATGCTGACCTTCGTTTTATTTAATTTGATATTGGACGCAGCCGATGCATGTGCCGGCATCGCCAATAAGGCAATCATCAAAAGAAGTAACACACGGCAAAACCATTTTTTCTTATTTCTTTTCATCCCACTTATCCTCCCATCCAATCCATTTATTATGCCATCCGATGAAACACTATCATCTCTAATTCGGCATAGCTATCCGTACTTTTATGACTAAATTATACGTTATACCAGAAAAGATTGCAATAAATTATCCTGTAATGATAAAATGAGCCAAGAGACAAATGGGCAAAAATACATCCTTTTTATAATAAAAAACCGCTGTACTGGTTCTCCCAAACAAATATCATGGGAATATACCAATACAGCGGTGTACTCATTTTTTATATGCCGGATTCTTTCGTCAAGCGGATATTCGCAATCCGCTTTGCTACTTGATTCGGTTAAACAATATTAGAACATATCATTGTCTCCAAAATTGAAAGGCAGTTCCTCAAAAACTCCGCCTTCCGGGAAGCTGAATTCTTCGATTCCGTCATCTTCCCTGTCCTTTCTTCCTTGTGTATCTTCCTCCTCTTCTGTCTCATCTTCTTCCACTGCGGAGGTACCTTTTTTCAGCGTTGCTTCTACTTCGCGGCTTTCATACTCTCCATTATTTGCAGTTTGTACTTCAATCTTAACCTTCTCACCCACTCCATAATAGCGGATCTTATCGATCAGGTCATCAGAGCTTGTAACGGATTCTCCATCAAATTTCGTGATGACATCACCTTTCTTGATACCGGCTTCTTCTGCTGCAGATCCTTCTGTCACTTCATATACAAATGCACCCTCCGGCATATTGTAAAGCTCTTTTGCATCGTCTGATACATTTACCACAGTGGCACCAAGATATCCCCTCTCATCATCGGCCAACTGGTCCCTTGTCTCTTTGTTAACCAAATTTTTCAGTACTGGGATGGCAGTATCAATAGGGATCGCATATCCCATTCCCTCAGCAGAGTCACCAGCTTCTTTCGCAACATTGATGCCAATCACCTGTCCTTTGGAATTCAGCAGTGCGCCGCCGCTATTTCCAAAATTGATAGATGCATCTGTAAGAATCAGTTCTTTTGTGAAATTATCAATGGTCACTTCACGGTTTAAAGCACTGATGATTCCACAAGTCACGCTTTGTCCGTATCCTAAGGCATTACCGATGGCAATGGCTGCTTCACCTACATGAAGAGCATCTGAGCTGCCAAGCTGGGCAATTTTCAGCTGCGAACGCACCTCATCGTCGATGTCTTCGAGACGTACTGCTAATACTGCAAGCTCATAGTTTTTATCCATACCTTTGATCTTGGCAGAAACCGACAAGTCTTCCTCATTCTCTGCATCCACAGTAAAGGTGACTGTCAAGTCTGTGCTGTCTGCAACAACATGGCTGTTGGTAGCAACTAAAAGCTCTTCATCATTCTGGGCAATAATGATACCGGAACCGGAAACTTCTGCTTCCATCTCCTGTACACCGTAATAATAAGTCTGGACTTCTTCCACAGACTTCGTAGTAATGGAAACGATAGAAGGCATACAGTTCTCGACGATTCCTGAAACATCGGTAGTAACGATGGCTGCATCACCCACCTCAACATTTCCGACCGCATCAAAGACTTGTTTTGCTTCTGTCTCAGGTTCTGTCTCAGTCTCAGTTTCTGTCTCAGTCTCAGTTTCCGTCTCAGTCTCAGTTTCCGTCTCTTCCTCCTGATCGGAATCTTCATTTTCACCTGCAATGTTCAGTGTCACTTCCGGTTTCTCTTCTGCCTGCACTGTTTTAGGAGTAAGCAGAGACGCTGTACCGGCAGCTCCACCTACAAACATGATCCCTGCCATAAACACAGCACCGTAACGCTTCCATGCATTTAAACCACGTTTTTTATTTTTTTTATTTTCAAGATTATCCATGAGATGATCCCCCTTCTGTTTTCTTGTGCTTTTTATTGGTTTTAATATAACTGGTTTTTGTGTCCATAGTGTGAATTTCTGGTAGGAATTCTGTGTCCAATGAATTTTCTACGGATTTTTGGGGAATTTGCCACAATGGCAGGAAAAAAGACCCGGCAGGCACTGTACGCCTAACGGATCTTTTTATTTTCACTCATTTTTAACTTTTTTATGATGTTATGATCAAAAGATGCCATACGGATTGTTCCGTGCTTCGCACTCCCACAATTCTGGCATCATTTTTATTTTTCAACAAGAAGTGATTTTCCTGTCATCTCAGATGGCTGTTCCATTCCCATTAATTGAATCAAAGTTGGAGCGATATCTGCAAGGCATCCACCTTCTCTCAGTCCATACTTTTCATCGCAGTTTACAAGAATAAATGGTACCGGATTTGTGGTGTGGGCGGTAAAAGGTGCGCCTGTCTCGTAATCCACAAGCTGTTCAGCATTTCCGTGGTCTGCACAGATAAACATCTGGGCATTTACTTCTTTGACTGCTTCCACAACTTTTCCTACACACTCATCCACTGCTTCAATTGCCTTAACAGCTGCTTCCGGAACCCCTGTATGTCCAACCATATCCGGATTTGCAAAGTTTGTAATGACAACATCATATTTTCCGGATGTCACTGCACCTACAACTTTTTCGCATACCTCATATACGCTCATTTCAGGTTTCAGGTCATACGTAGCAACCTTCGGAGAATTTACAAGGATACGGTCTTCCCCTTCATTGGGAGCTTCTACACCGCCATTAAAGAAGAAAGTTACGTGAGCATATTTTTCAGTCTCAGCAATCCTTGCCTGTTTTAATCCATTTGCTGCAAGGAATTCACCAAATGTATTCGTAATGGATACTTTCTTAAATGCAATGGTTTTGTTCGGAATCGTCACATCATACTCGGTAAAGCAAACGTAAACAACTTTTTTGCGCGGACCGCGGTCGAAACCGTCAAACTCATCGCAGCAGAAAGTACGTGTAATCTCACGTGCACGGTCCGGACGGAAGTTGAAGAAAATAATAGAATCATCATCTTTGATGGTCGCAACAGGAGCGCCGTCTTTCATCACAACAGTCGGTACTACAAATTCGTCTGTAACTTCTTTTGCATAAGACTGCGCAACAGCTTCTACGCCGCTTTCTGCCTGATCTCCCTCACCCAATGTCATAGCACGGTATGCTTTTTCTACACGATCCCAGCGATTGTCACGGTCCATTGCATAGTAACGTCCCATAACTGTAGCAATCTGTCCTACACCAATCTCCTGCATTTTATCTGTCAGTTCCTGAACGTAATCCTTGCCTGATGCAGGCGGTGTATCACGTCCGTCTAAAAAACAATGTACATATACTTTTGAAAGGCCATATCTTTTTGCCATCTCAAGGAGTGCATAAAGATGTGTATTATGGCTGTGAACGCCGCCGTCAGAAAGAAGTCCATACATATGAAGGCTGGAATCCTTTTCTTTTGCATTTTCCATGGCACGCTTCAACTCAGCATTTTCAAAGAAAGAACCTTCTTCGATCTCTTTTGTAATCCTCGTAAGATCCTGATATACGATACGTCCTGCTCCCATATTCAAATGGCCCACTTCTGAGTTGCCCATCTGTCCGTCAGGGAGTCCTACTGCCAATCCGCTTGCGTATCCTTTTACAAAAGGACAAGTGGACATCAGTCCATCCATCACCGGGGTCTTTGCCTGTGCAATGGCATTTCCATCCTTTTTATCATTTAAACCATATCCATCCAGAATCATTAAAACTGTCGGTCTCTTGTTCATTCTAATTCTCCTTCACTCAAAGTTTGCTTTTCGCTTGCTTCCGCGGATAGTATACCACTTGGACTTTTGAAATGCAATAAGCCAATCGTTTTTAATCCGGAACTACAGGAACTGCATCTTGGGGAATCGGGCAAATATATCCCTCTTCTGTTCTTTTTTCAAATTCGGCTCTCGCCTGCTCCAAGATCTTAGGATGGCAAATCAAATCGATTGCTGCTGCCGCAAGGACTTTTCCTGCATGTACGGCAGCCTTATGTCCGATACTTGTCCTGTCACAGGATACGTTCTGCCAACTGTGCCCGGGGCATCCATTTGGCCATGAAGCTACATGAATCTGCGCTGTGGGCGTCAGCCAGCTCACATCTCCCACATCCGTGGAACCTGCTTGAAACGCTTCTCCTTTGTAGAGAGGGGCAAGAAAGGCATTCATTGCATGCCCGTATTCCTTGCGAAGCTTCTTAACTGCTTCTTTCATTTTAGTATCGTATTCAGCAGCAATACTTGGCACTGCATCATTACCGGGATAAGTCTTTGCCAGAGCATCGGCATATTCCAGCTCCTCCTTCGTATAAGAAGGCACACCTAATTCTTTGTAATTATCATATAATACTTGTTCCAACGTGTGGTTGGAAACAGTATCTGCCAGTCCGTCAATAAACTTTTTTTCAAACGTAGTTTCTGTCATAAGTGCAGCGCCTTCGGCAATCTTGTCTACTCGCGCCTGCAGCTCTACTGCCTCCGAAACGTGGTTTGAGCGAACCATATACAGTACACTGGCCCGTGGCTGCACCACATTTGGGCTGCAGCCTCCTGCATCTGTGACTGCATAGTGTACTCTGGCTTTGTCACTCATATGCTCGCGTAAGAACTGCACCCCGATGTTCATCAATTCCACAGCGTCAAGGGCACTTCTTCCCATCTCCGGCGCTCCTGCCGCATGGGAAGCCACTCCTGAAAACTTATACTGTACCTGAATACAGGAGTTGGAGGAACCCGTGCACACTTCATTTACATCCTCCGGATGCCAGGTAAGTGCAGCGTCGAGGTGCTTCCACAAGCCGTCTCTTGCCATGAAAGCTTTTGCAGCGCCCCCTTCCTCTCCGGGACATCCGTAAAGCTCCACTGTACCTGAAACTCCTGTTTTTTCCAAATATGCTTTCACACCAAGGGCAGCTGCAAATGCACCGGCCCCAAGCAGGTTATGCCCGCATCCATGACCGCAGCCTCCTTGCTTCAGCTCTTGTCGCTGGAGAGCACCTGCATCCTGAGACAATCCGGAAAGGGCATCATATTCGGCTAAAATACCGATCACTGGCCGCCCCTGTCCATAGGTTGCCTTAAAGGCTGTCTCAATATTACAGATTCCTTTTTCAACCTCAAACCCTTCTTCTCTTAAAGAATGGCAGTACAACTCACAAGATTGGAACTCCTGAAGAGAAAGCTCTGCATATTCCCAGATACGGTCTGCGATGCCTGCTATTTTATCTGCTTTTGCTTCAATCAGGTCTATGGCCGCCTGTTTCTTTAGATCCATTTAAAATCTCTCCCTTTTACAAAACCTTAGCCAGAAAATCTTTCAGTCTTGGATGCTGTGGATTTCCAAAAATCGCTTCCGGCGGTCCTTCCTCAAGCAGTTTCCCGTCAGCCATAAACAGCACGCGGTTTCCTACTTCTTTTGCAAATCCCATTTCATGGGTAACGCAGACCATGGTCATTCCTTCTTTGGCAAGTTCTTTCATAACATCCAGAACCTCGCCTACCATCTCCGGGTCAAGGGCAGATGTGGGCTCATCAAAAAGCATCACTTCCGGCTCCATGGCAAGGGCACGTACGATGGCTACCCTCTGCTTCTGGCCACCGGAAAGCTGGATCGGATACGCATCTGCACGGTCTTTTAATCCCACACGGTCAAGGAGCTGCAGTGCTTTCTCGGCAGCCTCATCACGGTTCATTCCCTTCACTTTTGTAGGGGCAAGGATCATATTATCCAAAATAGTCATGTGGGGGAACAGGTTAAAATGCTGGAATACCATTCCCATTTTCTGACGAAGTCCGTCTATGTCCAGTTTTACCATTTTCCCGTCTTTGTCTTTGTATTTCTTTTTTGTTATATCGATGCCGTCAAAAATGATCGCACCGCCAGTGGGCTCCTCAAGAAGATTAAGGCTGCGCAAAAATGTGGATTTTCCGGAACCGGAAGGTCCGATAACTACCATAACATCTCCCTGATAAATCTCCGTTGTCACACCGTCAAGAGCCTTGATTGCGCCCATATTATAATGCTTTTTTAAATCCGTTACCTGAATCAGACTATCTCTTGTCGCCACGGCTCATTCTCCTTTCGAAATATGCAATAATCTTGGAAGTCGGGAAGCATAAACAGAAGTAAATCGCTGTGGCTACAAGCAGCGGCTCTATGATCACAAAAGTTGCTCCCTTTACCGCATTTACAGCAGACATGATATCCTGTACACCGATGGTGTAGGTGATAGCCGACTCTTTGATGATTACGACGAACTCATTTGCAATAGCCGGCAGGATATTTTTTAATGCCTGTGGAAGGATTACGTAGCGCAGATTCTGTGTCTGTGATAATCCTAAAGACCTGGCTGCCTCTGTCTGGCCTCCGTCTATTGACTGGATACCTGCTCGGATGATCTCACAAAGATACGCACCTGAGTTCATGCCCAGTGCGACAACACCCGGGAAAAACCTGCTGAATTTTATGAATCCGAACAATTTGAAGCCCGGCAGGTCGATCACGCTGAATACCCCATAATAGATAATAAAAATTTGAACGATCACCGGTGTAGAACGCAGGATCTCAACGTAAGCAGTTGCAATAAAATCCAAGGGATTAAAGCGGCTAAGGAATGCAAGGAATCCCCGCTCTCTTTGGTGTCCGTCTTTATCCAATCCCAAGAAACGGAAGGGACGGACGTTTGACATACGCATAAGCGCTAATATAAGCGCAAGGCAAAAACCGATAAGGACCGTAAATACAGACAGTAAAACTGTAACGATCATGCCCTGTTTAAAAAGCTGGGCATACGGTACTATCTTTGAGAAGTTACTTAGTTTAATAAATTGACCCATGAAAGGCTCCTTTCCTCTTAAGGTATCAATGCCTGTTTGCTTCCAAGCACGATGTCCATTTTTCTCGCCACCATGACAAAGAAGCCGCTGCACTTTTCTTCCTTGTCATGCAGCAGCTTCTTGTCATTTTGCAATTTAATTCCTGTCTCTCACAGATCTACCCACACTTTTATGACAGACAGTTCAAAATATTGTCATTACTGAACATTTCCATCGCTATCCAGAAGACCTTCATAAGTCTCTCCAGAAGCCTGCTCGTTTGCTTCAGCTACAAATTTATCAATAGAGCCATCTTCTTTTGCAGCTGCAATTGCTTCATTTACTGCTGCTAAAAGCTCTTCGTTTCCTTTGCTCACACCGATTGCAGAACCTTCTACATCATATGGAACATCCAAAACGATCTCAAGCTCCGGATAGTTCTTCTGATAGCTTTCTGCAACAGCTGTCTCAATGTATGCAGCATCCAGTTTGCCGCCGATCAGCTCTGAGATAATGTCTGTAACCTTCGGAAGGGAAATGATGTCAGCATCCGGTGTGTTTTCTGTCGCAAGGTCCATCTGGATAGAACCCGTCTGTGCACCTACGGAAACGTCCGGATCATTTACTGCTTCGAAAGAATTATATTTATCTGCGTTGTCCTTGATCGTCACAAGAGACTGTCCGCCTTCATAGTAAATATCAGAGAAATCCATAGCCTCTTCACGCTTCGGATCCGGCGAAAGACCTGCCATACCAAGGTCTACTGACTGTGTCTGCAGTTCACTGAGTACACCGTCAAAATCCATGGTAACAACTTCTAACTCAAGACCGATGTAATCTGCAATATACTGTGCAAGAGCCATATCAAAGCCTGCCAGTGTAGGAGAACCGTCTTCTCCAATGGCATAAAATTCATACGGTGCAAAATCCGGGCTGGTAGCCACTGTCAGCTTTCCGTCTGTCACTGTCTCGATAGAATCTGTGTCAACTTCAGCAGATGCTGTCATAGCTGCTGCCATACATGTTACCATTGTAAGAGCTAATAATCTTTTTTTCATAATAACATCCTCCTTCTGCCTTGATCTCTCTTTGAGGAAACCATGCATAAATATAAATTGTTATCAACTTTTATTCATTATAACGGATTTTTAAAATTATGCAACCCCTAAAAAAGAAAACAAATGCATTTTTTCTCATTCATTCAGCAATTTATGCATTTATAAATGGATCTTTATAGTAAAAAGGGCGGCAATACATATGACAGCACCTGCCATAAGGGAATCCGAGATGATTCCTAATGAAAAGCATGGGGATAAAACAAAACAATAAAACAGATATACCGCAGTTGCAACCAAGAATACCTTTAAATGTCGAAAGGCATATCTTTTACGCGCTTCCGGCTCTGCCTGTTCTGCCTCCTCATATGTTACTCCATTGATCCAATAAATACTCTCAGTAAAAAATATCAATACAAACAAAAAATCAAGCAACAGGCAAAGTGTGATACCTACCGCTTTCCCTGCACCAATAGAATCTACACCTACTTCAAAATAAGAAACAGCAAGTAAAACAACGAATAATAGTATAAGCCATAGGACAAATAATTTATATGATTTTTTGGGGTAAATCCGATTCATTTTTGCCTCCTTTCACAGGGCAACCCGTTCTTCTCTTCCCATAGAATGAGTAAGGTACCTGTGTGCACTTCAATACTGCCCTTTTCCCCTGTAAACTCATTGCTGACGCCGAGGGCTCTGTCACATGTAAGGGAAGCATCCTCTAATTCATATTTCAATCCTCGTTCCCAGACACCGGTTGCTGTTTCTCCAAGGCAGAACACCGATATCATTCCTTCTGCCATTTCGTCAAAGGCAATGCTTTCATTTGTAATGGCTGTGACCACGATGCCTTCTCCTAGAAGATAAACTTCCATTCCTTTTCTGGAAAGCCCGGCTAGGAGCTGGATATTTGCTATGGTATGGTCCAATCGTCCTCCTAGGCCGCCGTAAATAAAAAATCGTTCACAGCCCTGTTCCATTCCATACGCAGCCGCTAGTGCCATATCTGTATCATCTTTGATGGGTGAGTGGCGGATCAAGTGCTCATGCCGCGGCTCATATTCCAGTGAATCGAAATCCCCAAGCAGAACATCCGGCCAGATTCCTTCTTCCTGTAAATACTGAAACCCACCGTCTGCAGCTATCACAAGGTCACCTTGGGACGGTTTATATTTCATTCCGGAAAATGATCCAGCTCCAACAATAAAACAATTCTTTTTCATCTCTTCTCACTTCCCATCTATTTTATTTATGTCAAATCTCCATTCATGCAAGCATGATGTCAATTTTCCTCGTCGCCATGACAAAGACCGCTGCCTTGGAAAAAACCAAAACAGCGGTCTTAAATCTTTTTTAGACAAATCCTATTATATGATGTCTTTGCCTAAGGACACAGACATCTGCCGTTTTGCCAGATTATACCGGATATGCTTTGTTTTCCGTATCTGCAACAGCCGGATCTACCTTTTTCTGCTGTGCTTCTCTATACTTGAAGAACTCTGTAGCTACCTGCGGGAACAGTGCATAGGACAATACGTCCTCATCCTGCTCAGACCACTGAGCCATCTCGCTGCGCAGTGTGTCAAGCTCATCCGGGATCAGATCAGCCGGACGGCAAGTGATCACTTCTTCATCACCGATACACTTCTTCTGTACTTCCGGATTGAACGGTTTTACTGTTGCGCCGTATTTTCCACTCAGGATATCTTTTGTCTGCTGCGGAACCATCTTATAGCGCTCACCCTGGATAACGTTCATAACAGCCTGTGTTCCTACGATCTGTGATGACGGAGTAACAAGCGGACACTCACCAAGGTCTTTACGTACACGCGGAACTTCTTCCAGTACTTCGTAGTACTTGTCTTCTGCACCCAGATCTTTCAGCTGTGATGTCAGGTTGGAAAGCATACCGCCCGGTACCTGATACAACAGAGTCTTGATATTCACGCCAAGGTTCTTCGGATTCAAAAGACCACTTTCAAGTGCCTGATCACGAAGCGGACGGAAGTAATCTGCAATCTCATCCAGAAGCTTAGAATCAAATCCTGTATCATACGGTGTTCCCTTGAAGGTCTCAACCATAACTTCTGTAGCCGGCTGTGATGTACCAAGGGCGAACGGTGACATAGCAGTATCAATTACGTCTACGCCAGCCTCTACAGCTTTCAGATATGTCATAGAAGCAACACCTGATGTGTAATGTGTATGAAGCTGAATCGGAAGATCCACTGTCTCTTTCAATGCCGTAACAAGCTCTGTAGCTGTGTACGGAAGAAGAAGTCCTGCCATATCTTTGATACAGATAGAATCAGCACCCATATCTTCGATTCTCTTTGCGATCTCTTTCCAGTAATCCAATGTGTAAGCATCACCCAGTGTATAAGAAAGTGCTACCTGAGCATGTGCTTTTTCTTTGTTTGCTGCTTTCACTGCTGTCTGAAGGTTACGAAGATCATTCAGACAGTCAAAAATACGAATGATATCAATTCCGTTTGCTACAGACTTCTGTACAAAATATTCTACTACATCATCTGCATACGGGCGGTATCCAAGAATGTTCTGTCCACGGAACAGCATCTGGAGCTTTGTATTCTTGAATCCATCACGAAGTTTACGAAGTCTCTCCCACGGATCTTCTTTCAGGAAACGGAGGGATGCATCGAATGTAGCACCGCCCCAGCACTCTACAGAATGGTATCCTACTTTATCAAGTTTCTCAACAATCGGAAGCATCTGCTCTGTGGTCATTCTGGTCGCGATCAGGGACTGATGAGCATCACGCAGGATTGTTTCAGTAATTTTAATCGGTTTTTTAACTTGTTCAGCCATGTTTTCCTCCTATATATTTCAAATTAAACCGTAATTTTTTATTCGCAGCGCCAACTTTACTATACACCGAAGATGGCCATAAAGGTTCCGGCAGCAACGGCCGTACCAATAACACCGGCTACGTTTGGTCCCATTGCATGCATCAGAAGGAAGTTTGTAGGATCTGCCTCAGCACCTACCTTCTGGGATACACGGGCTGCCATAGGTACCGCGGATACACCAGCGGAACCGATCAGAGGATTGATCTTGCCGCCGGACAATTTACACATCAGTTTTCCAAAGAGACATCCACCGGCTGTACCGAAAGCAAATGCCACAAGGCCAAGGATAACGATCTTGATGGTTGCAAGGTTCAAGAATGCTTCCGCACTTGTGGTAGCACCTACGGAAGTACCGAGAAGGATAACTACGATGTACATCAAAGCGTTGGATGCTGTCTCTGTCAGCTGTTTTACAACGCCACTCTCACGGAACAGGTTACCAAGCATCAGCATACCTACAAGAGGAGCCGTGGACGGAAGAAGCATACATACTACGATAGTAATGATGATCGGGAAAAGGATCTTCTCCAGCTTGGATACTGGACGAAGCTGCTCCATCTTGATCTTTCTCTCTTCTTCTGTAGTCAGAAGTTTCATAATAGGCGGCTGGATGATCGGCACCAGTGACATATAGGAATATGCTGCCACCGCAATCGGCCCCATCAGATCCGTCTGTCCCAGCTTACCTGCAAGGAAGATGGAAGTCGGGCCGTCAGCACCACCGATAATAGAAATAGCTGCTGCTGCCTTTCCGTTGAATCCAAGGAAGATGGCAAGGAAGTATGCCATGTAAATACCCAGCTGTGCTGCTGCACCAAGAAGGAAGCTCTTAGGGTTAGCGATCAGCGGTCCAAAGTCTGTCATGGCTCCCACACCCATAAAGATCAAGGACGGAAGGATACTCCACTCATCCATCAAATAGAAATAATGAAGAAGACCGCCTGCATGTTCGATACCGTTTGCATCGGTATAAGGCTGCGCCATAATATCCGGATAGATATTTACCAGCAACATACCGAATGCGATCGGAACGAGGAGCAGAGGTTCAAATCCATGTTTGATTGCCAGATACAGGAACACACAAGCCACTGCAATCATGACATAGTTGCCTACAGTCAGATTCAGGAATGCCGTCTGATCCAGTAAGTTGGACAATGTATTTGTAATGTAAGACATTTTTCTACCTCCAGTTCGTATTCTCTGTCAATGGCTTAATACCCAAAACAGAATCGGTATTAGTTCATTGTTGCCAGAGCATCACCAGACTCAACTGCCTGTCCAGCTGTTACATCGATGCTTGCTACTGTACCATCCTGCGGAGCAACAACCGGGATCTCCATCTTCATAGCTTCAAGAATGATGATCGGGTCACCAGCTTTCACTGCCTGTCCTACACTAGCTTCTACCTTAAATACTTTACCCGGTACGGAAGCTGTTACTTTAACAGCGCCTGCGCCTGCCGCCGGTGCTGCTGCCTTTGGAGCCGGAGCTGCTTTCGGTGCAGCCTTCGGAGCTGCCTTCGGAGCTGCTGCCGGTGCTGCGGAACCTGTGCCTTCTTCTACTGTTACATCATATACATTGCCGTTTACTGTAATTGTATAAGTTTTCATGAATATGTCCTCCTGTACTTAGGCTCTCTGCCAATTTCTTTTATTTGCTTTTTTAATAGAACGAACTACGAATCCATCGCTTGATGTATTTTCAGAAGCTGCGATCGCTGCTGTGATGACAGCAACCAGTTCAAGGTCATCTGTCAGGTCTTCCTCTGCAACAGGTGCCGGTGCTGCTACCGGTGCGGGTGCCGGAGCCGGAGCTGCCGGTGCTTTCTTTTTACCCATTTTTTCCACCATATCCGGGATAAAATGCATCTGTGCGATCAGGAAACTCAGGAATAACAGAGTCAGGAATACAATACCGATTCCCATTACCGTATTCATGGCTGCTCTCTGCATCAAAATACCCATAGGATAATCAATGTCCCATGTCATGGAAGCTGTCTGCGTCTCTGCGTTGACAGAATACGTAACAACAACGTCTGTGTTTTCATTGATTTTTTCATATTTGGCATGGCCGGTGATCTCTGTGCCTTCTGCGTTCAGCTGTGCATCTGTCACCTCTATGAATGCTCCAAGCTCTTCCTTAACGGATTTCCAGTTTGTTGCAATTGCCACACTTGTCATGTCGTCACTGCTGATCAGCATTTCGATCTGGTCATCTGTCCATGCGGAAATCTGCTGAAGCTGTGACTCTAAAATCTGCTTAATCGCGTCTTCCTGTGAAACTGCACCTGCTTCTTCTGCATCAGCTTCTGACTCAAGTTCTGCTTCTGCTTCATCAAGAACGTCTTCTTCTGCAGCTTCTGTTACCTGCTGTGCAGTCTCTGTTTCTGTTTCTTCCGCATATACGCCCATGGAAAGAGCCGAAACGGCAAGTCCTGCTGCAAGTAATAATGCACTTAATCTACGTTTCATGTGATTCACCTCGCTTAAACTGTTCCGTGCTTTTTGGCCGGGCGATCATCTCTCTTAGTGAATAACATTTCAAAAGCGCCGATTACATATTTTCTTGTGTCCTCAGCTTCAATAATGTTATCAACATATCCTCTCTTTGCTGCTGCCATAGCACTTGACTGAAGTGCTGCATATTCAGCTGCCTTTTCATTAATTACTTTAATATCTGCATCTGCATACATGATCTTAGCTGCAAGCTGTGCATCCATCATACCGATCTGAGCCTGACTCCAAGCAAATGTCACATCTGCACCGATTGCCTTACTGTTCATTGCAACATATGCACTACCAAATGCCTTGCCGATGATCACATTTACCTTCGGAACTGTCGCATTGGCGAATGCATAAGTCAGCTTTGCTGCTGCTTTTGCAATTCTCTTCTCTGTACATTTAGAAGCCTTGAAACCTGCAACGTTTGTCAGGGAAAGAACAGGGATCTCAAATGCATCACAGAATGTAACAAACTCAGCTGCTTTCTGTGCGCCAAGTGCGCTAAGTACGCAATCAAAGCTCTTTTCTACTGTTCCGTCTTCTCCGTAAACTTCTGTACGGTTTGCTACACATCCTACTGTAGTCCCGTTCAGACGGATAAATCCTGTCACCATATCCGGTGCAAAAGCAGCTTTCACTTCTACAAAGTTGTTGTCATCTGCAATGTTGGAAAGAAGAATGGATGTATCCCCTGCTGCATTTGCAAGGTCAGCGCTTACACGGTTCAAGTCATCTGTGCACTCTTCATAAGACATAACATCTTCATTGTTTGCCGGAAGCATACATACCAGTTCACGGATCTGAGCCATGATCTCATCCTCTGTACCGACGAAATCTACAAGTCCTGACTCTTCGCTCTGGAATGCTGCAGAAGCTGTATCACATTTATCTTTTGAATTTCCGTCCAGTGCGTTCGGGGAATTAACAAACAGCTCTGCCTTCTTGCCTTCCATGAAAGTAAAGTCTGTGAGTGCCGGTACAAGGGCAAGTCCACCGCCACATCTTCCGAAAATCGCTGTAATCTGCGGAACTACTCCTGATGCCATCGTCTGCTTCAGGTAGATCTCACCAAATGCATTTAATGCATCGGTAGCTTCCTGAAGTCTAAGTCCTGCGCAGTCCAGTAATCCGATCACCGGTGCGCCCATTTTCAGTGCCATGTCATAAAGGCCTGCAATCTTCTTTGCATGCATCTCACCAATGGTTCCGCCTAATACGGACGCATCCTGACTGTAAACGTATACCAGATGTCCGTCAATCACACCGTAACCTGTAACAACGCCGTCACCCGGTGTTTCTGTCTGCTGCATGTTGAAATCAGTATTTCTGGCAGTTACGTATCCGCCGATCTCAACAAAACTGTTCTCATCAAGTAAAGAAGCGATTCTTGTACTTGCTAAGCTTTGTGCTGTATTACTCATTATTCAGCCCTCCATTGCTATATTAATATGTTAACCAATTTCTGCCGAGTATATAGTACCGTGTTTGACAGAAAATTGCAAGCATTTTCGTCACGAATTTCACATGCTTTACCGTAATTTCACCGGTCATTTTCTTGTTTCTGTCAATATGTTTTTTTCACAGAAGGAAGCCCTTTATGATCTGTTTCAAACAATGCCAGTAGTCAAACGCCCCCACTGTCTCGCATATTATAATAGGATAAGCAGCAAATTCTGTCCCATCCACGAAGTATTTGACCCATCCGGCCTTCTGCCCTTTTGTTACGGGAGCTTCTATGACTGTGGGAACCTGCACTTCTTTTTCCACCTGCTCTTCCAGGCCCATGAGGACCTCTGGGATTTTCTGCGCACTCTCATCACAACCATAATCTTCTTTTCCATTTTCTTTCGACTCGATCCGCCATTCACATACTCTTACCGTTTCTGCCTGCCCGTTTTCCAAAGGTATTTCCCCATAATATGCAGGTTCCTCTGTAATCTTACGTTTCTCAAAATTTTCCATACCGTATGTCACAAGTTTTTTCGTGTCCACCCACTTATATCCTTTGTGATTGGGCCACCCGCAGGCCAAAAGCGATATGATCAACAACTTCCCATCCTGCTCTACTGCACCTACATAACAATATCCTGCATTCCCTGTAAACCCCGTTTTGCCGGAGAGCGCACCTTTTACCATAGAAAGCAATGCATTATGGTTTACACAGCTGAAGCTTTTATTACCTTTTCTATTTGTAAAAGAATAGGATGGTGTACTTGTCAATTCGATAAATTCTTTTGATTTTGGCGACTGGGTCAACGCATAGCGCATAATCAATGCCAGTTCTTTTGCGGTTGTATGGTGGATCCCGTTTTCATCCTGAGCGTCAAGTCCATTTGGTGTAATGAAATACGATTTTTTACAGCCAATTTTTTGGGCCTTCTCATTCATTTTACTGGCAAAGCCTTCCACGCTTCCTCCCACTGTTTCTGCAATACAGACTGCCGTATCATTATGGGATTCCAGCATCAGGGAATATAAAAGGTCCTTTAAATAAAACTGGTCGTTTTTTACCATCCCCAGCTTGACTTTGGGCTGGGATACTGCATTTTCTGACACCGTACAGACCGTATCCCCTGCCATTTCTTCTAATGCTATGATACATGTCATGACTTTCGTGGTACTGGCCATGGGAAGCTCCATTTCCTCTTCTTTCCCGTAAAGAATACGCCCGCTGTCACCGTCCATCAAAACGGCGCTGCGGGCGTAAAGTCCCAGTACATCTTCATCCGCTTTTCCTTTAAGAGGTATCATCAGCGACAAAAGGCAAAAAAATATGAAAATTTTATGTATGATATTCCTACCCATACAGAGAATCTCCCACAACAAAATATGCTTCTTTTATCTGTATGCCCTAAGTCAAACGGATATTCGCAATCCGCTTCGCTACTTGTTCATAACCGAATAACTGCTTCGGTTAAAAGAAAAATGCATACCGGTATTTTCCGGCATGCAATTTCTTTCGACGTTCTATGTAGTTAAACATCCAGTTTCATCTGGATCTCCTCTTCTGCCTCCGCTTTAAAATCTTCCATCTGGACAGGATTCAGTGATGGCAGGTCATCTAAGGATGCCACACCAAAGTGGCGTAGAAATGCTTCCGTTGTGCCAAATAGAATAGGGCGTCCAGGTGCATCCAGCCTTCCAAGCTCTGTGACAAGATCGTATTCGATCAGCTTATTGATAGCATGGTCACACTTCACTCCGCGGATCTTTTCAATCTCCAGTTTTGTGATCGGCTGTTTGTACGCAATGATAGAAAGTGTCTCCATCACCACATCGGTCAAAACGATCTTTCTTGGCTGTTTTGCCACTTTGATCAAATATTCATACATTTCATTCTTGGTACAAAGCTGGTAAGAGTCTTCCAATTCCAAAATCTGGATTCCTCTGTCCTCTTCCTGATACCTGTCCATCATGTGATAGATCAGTTTTTTCGTCGTTTCTTTATCAAGCTCTAACGCCTTTGCGATTTTTTCCAATTCCACCGACTCACCGACAGCAAACAGGATTGCCTCGATGGCTGCCTCAGCTTTTCTTCTATCCACTATGTCTCTCCGTTTCGCTTTGCATGATAAGATTAATCGTAATCCTGCGACAATTCGCTCATCTCTCCGGTTTTCCCTGTATAAACAATGGAAATATCACCAAAAGTCTCTGTCTGGTCAACTTCCACTTTTCCTTCTTTCATCAATTGAAGTAAAGTTAGGAATGTGACGATCACATACATTTTTCCTCGGCGCAGTGATAAAATTTCTTTGAATTTGCAGGTCTTATGGCCTATGATGTAGCTTTCCACAAAATGCATGGTCTCGCTTAAGTCCAGCTCCTGCTTTTGGATATTGCCAAAACCACTTCGGACTTTATCCACTCTGTCATCCTGCCGCCTTAAAATATCTTTAAAAAGGTTATGTAATTTTTGAAGCGTCATCCCGTCCAGAAGCTTATCAATGTCCACCGGTTCACGGTAGGCTTTTACTTCATCCGGAATAGTCGGTTCTTTAAACATGTGGTAGGATGCGTCTTCCTGACGATCCCGAAGTTCATAAGACATGTATTTGTACATCTTATATTCCAAAAGTTTTTGTACTAATTCTTCTCTGGGATCGATCTCCTCCCCTTCTTCCGTCACTTCCGGAGGAAGGAGCATTCTTGATTTTATATCCAGCAAGGTGGCTGCCATCACAAGGAATTCACTCATCACATCCAGATTTTCATTTTGCATCTGGCTGATGTATTCCATATACTGCTCAGTGATTTCTACAATCGGGATATCATAGATATTCACTTTATTTTTTTCTATCAAATGCAGCAGCAAGTCCAGCGGCCCTTCAAAGGCCTCAAGCTTAACCGGTATTCCCATGAAGCTTATCCTCTCTTCCATTACTAAGCATTTTCAACACAGCCTGAAACCTGCATTTTGATATATTTTCTAAACAAAGTCTATCACTACAAGCTCCGGCGGATTATTAATGCGCAGATTAACGGTATGGTTTCCCAAGCCTGCACTGACGATCAGCTTTTTCCCATCCAACATGTACATCCCTTTGTCATATTTCGGGAACAACCGTACCTGCGGGCTTACCACTCCACCCAAAAAAGGAAGACGTATCATCCCACCATGAAGATGTCCTGACAAAGAAAGATCCGCGCCCCAGACGGCATAGGCAGGGAAATACGAGGGATGATGAGCCAGCAATATATTATAACACTGCTCATCAGGCTTCCCCAGCAGTCCTTCTATAACAGAGGATGTAAGTTGTGCAGTCCTTCCTCTCCGGAAATAAGATTGGTCTAATTCCAGACCCCAAATGCGGAATGGAACTTTGTATAATTCTACACGGGCACTGCCATTCTCCAGCAAATGGACACCAAGGCTTTTTATAGCATCAGAGTATCGCTCATAAGCATCCTGGTATTTATCTGTATTTTGTTTCATACGGTATTCATGGTTGCCGTTTGCATAATAGACAGGATATTGCTTTGTCAGTTCACCCATCAAAGCAATAGACGCATCTGTGGACGGCTCACTTGATGCCGTGATCATATCACCTGCAACTAAAATAAGTTCCGGGTTTTCATTGCGGATTTCCTGAAGTAATCTGCTGTTGCCTTCCCCATAAGAAGCATTGTGGAGGTCACTCAAAAATACAGCCGAAAACGGCTGCTCCAAGTCCCGCTTTTCTGATCCTATCCGCAATCGATATCGAGTCACTTTGAAATCTGGCATTGCAAAACCTTTGTCCTTTCCTGAAAGGTAATAAGAGCCGCAAAGCACGGCTCAGTACTCATGTATTGTATATCATACCATGTTTTTAAAGATGTGAAAACCCCTTTTATCCTCCGTGTTTTTACTGGATACGTGTTTTTACCAGACACGCGTTTTATCAGATACGCATTTTCCCTAACAGACCCATACTGCCTTTTCCTTTGTTAGATTGCCCACTGTGTCCACAATTCATTCAAATAGTCGAGATAACCCGCTTTTTCTACTGCTCCGGCTGTGATAATAGGGACACGGCCTATTTCCTTCTCACCCAGAGTATATATGTAAGTTCCCACCTGAGCCCCCTCTTTAAGAGGAGCTGAAATCCCGTTTTCCCATTCTGTGCGCTTTTCAATTAAGGAAAAGTCCTCCTTTTCTGTACTTAAGTAAGAAAATTCTTTCGCATATTTCACTTCTATCTGCTTCTCCAGCGATCCTTTCACTTCAATGGTGGGTAAAGGCTCCATGTTTTCATCGTAATACATGGAACACCTTGAAAACCCATAATCAAGGAGCTCACCTGCTTCCCGGAAACGCACTTTTGAATCCGGTGAGGTCATGACAGATGCCACCAAACGGATCCCATCCCTCTGGGCCGTAGCACTTAAACAATATTTTGCAATACTTGTACTGCCCGTCTTCAAACCGTCACATCCATTGTAGGCACGCAACAGCTTATTTGTATTTGTCAGCGTGAAGATACTGCTGCCTTTTGCTGTCACATGGGTGATGTCTTCCATCCAGATATCCGTGTATTCCACTACCTGAGGAAACCGCAGGAGCAATTCCCTTGAAACAATTGCCACGTCACGGGCGGAGGTATAGTGGTCTGTTGAATCTGTCAGCCCGCAGCAATCCACAAAATGTGTATTGGCCATACCAAGACGTGCTGCTTCTTCATTCATCATGGACACAAAGGCATCTTCTGTACCTGCGATCTTCTCTGCCATGGACACCGCAGCATCATTTCCTGAAGCGATCAAGATACATTTCAAAAGTGTTTCTACCGTCTGGATCTCTCCTTCTTCCAGAAAAACCTGCGAGCCTCCCATAGATTTGGCATGGGCGCTGGTCACCACTTCCTGATCAAGAGTGATCTGCCCTTTTTCTAAAGCTTCAAATACCAGCAGCACAGTCATAACTTTCGTAACACTGGCCGGATGTACTTTCGCATCTGCGTCTTTTTCATACAATATTTTGCCTGTAGATACTTCCATCACAATGGCGTGAGGCGTCTGCATGCCGGCAAGGGCATCTGTTGTTTCAACAGCCCGCCCCGGTATGGCAGACACCGCAAAAAGTATAAGCGCAGCAAAATACGGCAAAACCTTTTTCATATCTACCGCCTGTCAACTTCTTACTAAACTATATTAACAGACAGAAAAAATATGCCACTCTTTCCCTTAAAGCAGCGGAGCAAAAAGCCGGAGTATGCTCTGTCCTATTCTGGTCGCTGCAGATTTATTCTGGCAGTCTTCAAGAGTCACTTCCCTGCACTCTTCCAAAATATTCAAAGCATCTTCTTTAATCTGCATCACGGCCTGCGAACCGTACATCCAGACACCACATTCAAAGTGAAGATATAGACTTCTGTAATCAAGGTTTATGGTTCCCACTGTTGCAATCTTGTCATCGCACACGAAAGATTTTGCATGCAAAAATCCCGGCTTATATTCAAAAATACGTACACCTGCTTTTAAGAGTGTCTCATAATAGGATCTGGTCAGAAGAAAAACCAGTTTCTTATCCGGAATACCGGGTGTCACGATACGCACATCAATTCCGCTTTTCGCCGCAAGGCAAAGCGCTGTGATCACTTCGTTATCTGTGATCAGATAAGGGGTAAAAATATACACATATTCTTTTGCCCTGTTGATAATATTCAGATATACAGATTCACCCACTGTCTCATGGTCCAAAGGTGTATCTCCGTATGGCTGTACAAAACCGTCATCTTCAAATTCCTGCGTATGCCATTCATGGGGACGATACTTTCCATAATTGATCTTATCATGTGACAGGACACTCCACATCTGCAAGAACATTACGGTAAAGCTCCAAACGGCTTCTCCCTTCAGCATCACTCCCGTATCTTTCCAATAACCGAACCGCTCTTTCCGGTTAATGTATTCATCAGCCAGATTAATGCCTCCTGTAAAACCAGTATGTCCGTCGATTACTGTAATCTTCCTGTGGTCACGGTTATTCAGGAATACGGAAGCTATGGGAAGAAGGGGATTAAATACTTCACACCGTATCCCCCTTCGCTGCAATGCCATCTGGAACTCCTGCGGCATGGTGCTGGCACATCCCCAGTCATCGTAAATTAGCCGGACGTCAAGCCCAAGCCTTGCTTTCATTTCGAGAATATCCAATATTCCCTGCCACATCTCACCGTCATCAATAATGAAATACTCCATAAAAATATAGTGTTCCGCAGCCTTTAATTCATCCAAAAGGGTGCTATAGAGCTCTTCTCCCACTTTAAAGTATTTCGTTGTTGTTTTCTGGTAAACCGGAAAGCCGGCCTTTTCACTGATGTACATAGACTGACGCATTGCAGCCTTACTCTCATTTTCCAGTTTTCCCCTAATTTCTTCATCCTGAACCAGATACTGTGATGCCTCTTGAAAAGATTCATCCAGTTTTTCCTGCATGTCTTTTCCAAGCCTTGACTTTCCAAACATCACGTAAATTACGGCTCCTGCCACAGGCACTGCAAGGATCAAAATCGTCCACGCCAGTTTATATGCCGGATTAATATCTTTGCTAACGATCCATAATATGGCAACAATGCTGGCAATCTCGATCAATGCATCCACAAAAGGAAATCTGTTC
This sequence comes from Lachnospiraceae bacterium, assembly GCA_022776305.1. Taxonomy (GTDB): domain Bacteria; phylum Bacillota; class Clostridia; order Lachnospirales; family Lachnospiraceae; genus Choladousia. The sequence goes on along the minus strand of JALFIB010000243.1, from coordinate 10,403 downwards.
CGAAGCACAAACACGGCAAAAATGATCCATAGGACTTGAAACACCACCGCAAGTGCAACTGAAATGATTCTCCCAAGTAAACGTTTTGAAGGTTTCTTCACTGATGCCACCTCTTTCTGTCGAATGAATTAAGTTGTCTGATGCCCACTACTCACGTTCAGGGCATCAACGCCGCAGACCGCCTTCTTCGAAGGCTGCTGTCCGCTTCGCGTCCTGCGTCTGTGGCTTTGTGGGCGTTCCGCCCACTTCGAAATGAAAATCCAGTTCTAGGATTCATTTCCCTTCGGGTACTGATCCTAGAACTGTCTTTTCATTTCTTGATGCCCTGAACTGTAATAAAAATCCCTGACCATAATTGACCAGGGATTTTATTGCACATTAATTGAATTTACGCTTACGAGCTGCTTCAGACTTTTTCTTACGTCTTACGCTCGGCTTCTCGTAATGCTCTCTTTTACGAATCTCCTGCTGGATACCAGCCTTTGCGCAGTTTCTTTTGAAACGACGTAAAGCACTGTCCAAAGTTTCGTTTTCTTTTACGATTACATTTGACATTGTCTCACACCTAACCTCCCTCCAGTTGCAGATTGTGCATAATACAACTGTCTGGGTATTTTAATTGCACTATTAAGTAGTATACCATATTTTTAGGTTTCGTCAACTATTTTTCCGTATTTTGCCGTAAAAATATGAAAACCCATTCTAGACATTTCCCTATCGGTTCACTTGGCCTTTTAATACTTCTTTTGCTTTTTCCAGTGCCTCATCAATACCTGCCGGGTTTTTGCCGCCTGCCTGAGCCATATTGGGACGTCCGCCGCCGCCACCGCCGACGAGGGCTGCTATTCCTTTGATCAGGTTGCCTGCATGTGCTCCCTGTTTCATCGCACCATCAGTAGCTGCAGCCATCAGGTTTACTTTTCCATCATTTACAGAAGCCAGAAGCACTACGCCTTCTCCAAGCTTTTCACGGAGCTGGTCTCCCAGTTCACGCAGGCCGTTCATGTCAACACCCTCAAGCTTAGCTGGAAGGAATTTTACACCTTCGATCTCGCACACTTGGTCCATAACATCTCCAAGTGCATCTTTTGCAAGCTTGCTCTTTAAGGATTCATTTTCACTTAACACAGTTTTTAATTCAGCCTGCAGTGCATTGATCTTTTCCAGAATGCCTGCCGGAGTAGTCTTTAAAAGCTTAGCAGCTTCATGAAGTTCCTTTTCTGCTGCCTTATAATATGCAAAGACTCCGTCTCCTGTCAGTGCCTCAATACGGCGTACGCCGGCAGCGATACCTGACTCAGAAACGATCTTAAAGGTGGAAATCTCAGCTGTATTTGATACGTGGGTACCACCGCAGAGTTCCTTGGAAAAATCTCCCATAGATACCACGCGCACTTCTTCTCCGTATTTCTCACCGAAAAGAGCCATAGCACCTGTTTTCTTTGCAGCTTCAATACCCATGATATTTGTCTCAACAGGAAGTGCTGCTGAGATCTCACGGTTTACGATCTCCTCAACCTGAGCGATCTCTTCCGGTGTCATTGCCTGAAAATGTGCAAAGTCAAAACGAAGCCTGTCGGGAGTCACAAGAGAACCTTTCTGCTCCACGTGTGAACCGAGAACAGCCTTTAAAGCTTTCTGGAGCAGGTGTGTAGCACTGTGGTTCTTGCAGGTATTCTTTCTGCCTGCCGCATTTACGGAAAGAGTCACCTTATCACCGGTCTTGATCATGCCTTCTTCCATGTAACCCACATGTCCGTACTTTCCCCCCAGAAGGTGAATGGTATCTTCCACGATGAATTTCCCTGCCGGACATGAGATCACACCGGTATCACCATTTTGTCCACCCATTGTTCCATAGAAAGGAGTCTCTTTTGTGATAACTGTACCGCGGACGCCTTCTGTCAGTGCTTCCGTAACTTCACTCTCTGTAGTCAATACAGTGATCTCAGATTCACTCACTAATGTATCGTAACCTACAAATACTGTGGTAATATCAGCCGGAATCTGGTCATATACCGTTGCATCGGCTCCCATGTAGTTTGTAGTACCTCTTGCCTTACGTGCTTTCTGGCGCTGTTCTTCCATACATGATCTGAAACCGTCTTCATCAATGGTGTATCCCTTCTCTTCAAGGATTTCCTTTGTGAGGTCAAGTGGGAATCCATATGTGTCATACAATACGAAAGCATCTTTTCCGGACAATTCTTTCGCACCGTTTTTCGCAAGGTCTTCTTCCATGTCAGAAAGGATGCTCAGTCCCTGATCAATGGTACGGCTGAATTTTTCTTCTTCCTGTGCAAGGACTTTAAAGATAAATTCTTTCTTCTCTTCCAATTCCGGATATCCGTCTTTTGATCCCTCGATCACCGTAGCGCTGAGCTTGGAAAGGAAGCTTCCTTCAATACCAAGCATACGTCCGTGGCGTGCTGCACGGCGGATCAAACGGCGAAGCACGTATCCGCGGCCTTCGTTTGTCGGCATAATACCGTCTGAGATCATAAATGTAGCAGAACGGATATGATCGACGATCAAGCGGATAGAAATATCATTTTTCTCGTCTGTCTTATATACGGTATGTGCAAATTCGCATACCTTGTCCCTGAGATCCTGCATGGTATCTACATCAAAGATGGAATCAACATCCTGAACCACTACAGCAAGACGTTCAAGTCCCATACCGGTATCAATATTCTTCTGTTTCAGCAATTCATAATTGCCGTGTCCGTCATTTTCAAACTGGGTAAATACGTTGTTCCAAACTTCTATATAACGGTCACAGTCACATCCCACTGTACAGCCCGGCTTTCCGCAGCCATACTTTTCCCCTCTGTCATAATAGATCTCAGAGCAGGGACCGCAAGGACCTGCGCCGTGCTCCCAGAAATTGTCCTCTTTGCCAAAGCGGAAAATCTTTTCAGCAGGAACTCCTACCTGCTCATGCCAGATATTCCATGCCTCGTCATCCTCAAGGTAAACGGATGGATAAAGGCGCTCCGGATCAAGTCCTACTACTTCCGTCAGGAACTCCCAGGACCATGTGATCGCTTCTTTTTTGAAGTAATCACCAAATGAGAAGTTTCCGAGCATCTCAAAAAATGTACCGTGACGTGCTGTTTTTCCCACATTTTCAATATCGCCTGTACGGATACACTTCTGGCACGTAGCAACCCTGCGCTTCGGCGGGATCTCAGCACCGGTAAAGTACGGTTTCAGCGGTGCCATTCCAGCATTGATCAGAAGCAGGCTGTTGTCATTGTGCGGTACCAGAGAAAAACTGTTCATAACCAGATGATCCTTGCTCTTGAAAAAATCAAGATACATCTTTCTTAACTCATTTACTCCGTATTTTTTCACAATAATTCCTCCAACGTCTCTTATATTTCTATTATTTCTCGCTTTCCATCTCTGAAGCACGCTTTGCGTCCTTTCTGTCCCGCAGCTTCTTTCCGCAGAAGATCGCTGCAAGAGAAACGCCGATCAAACAAATCAGTTTTACCAGTTCCACTATAAATTCACTTATAAATGCTGCCATTCTCTCATTTCCTTTCTCTTCTCCTGCATGTTGCTGCAAAAAACATCACGCATTGGACTATTCTTAGTGATAAAAGCCTATTGTTTATCATAGCACAGTGGCCATTTCTTTTCAATGTTTTTGTGATACTTTATCTAACTGTAACTGTTATACTTTAGCTTTTTTCAAGCATCATCCGGATGTTGTCTGCTCCGTCACAGTATTACATCTTCAATCAAGTGATCACCGTCTGCCGCAGAGGTGGCAAGATGGTCACATCTTTCATTTTCCGGATGTCCGTCATGTCCTTTTACCCAGATAAAATGAATGGTGTGGGGCTTTGCTGCCAAAAGGAGCCGTTTCCATAAGTCCACATTTTTTACCGGCTCATTCTTTCCCCGCTTCCATCCTTTTTTGATCCAGCTGTCGATCCAATGCTGGTTAAAGGCGTCTGTCAGGTATTTGGAGTCTGAATAAAGCTCAACTTCACAGGGGCGGTTTAAAGCTTCAAGCCCTGTGATGGCCGCCATCAGCTCCATCCTGTTATTTGTAGTTTTCTGATAGCCCTGAGAATATTCCCGTTCATGAAGCTTTCCTGCAGGATCCACGTATTGAAGGATCGTCCCATATCCTCCCGGTCCTTCCGGATTGCCTCTGGCAGCCCCATCTGTAAATATCTTTACCAGCATTAACCCTGACTCTCCTTTTCCATGATGCCTTGCTGTAGATCTCTTTGTATTTCCTTTTCCTCACTATGTTGCTGTAAATCTCTTTGTATTTCTTTTCCCTCACTGTCCTTCTGTAAAAGTTCCTGTATCTTTCCTGTTACCTCACGGGATTTTTTGTGCTCCCTCCCGCTGGTACTGATCGCCACTACCATATCATCACTGGCTGCAATGGAAGGAAAATAAAAATCGCATTTCGTCTTATCTGTACATACATTGACGGGAATACCCAGACATTTGCAGGCTGAATATATTTCCTGATTCATTTTTTTGTCGTTGGTAGCTGCGATCACAAGGGATGCGTCATAAATGTCTTCTCTTTCATAATATTTTCTGAGGATCGTAAGCTTCCCGTCTGCTTCCAGCTGCTTAAGCTCCTGATTCACCTCCGGTGCTATCACCACAAGATGATCCGTAAAGTCCAATAAGGACCGGATCCTTCGCTTTGCAATCGTCCCAGCACCGGCAACCACTACTTTTTTGTCAGAAAGATCTATAAACATCGGAAAGTAATGTTTCTTTTTGTTTCTCATATCCTTTGCCTCTTTCGTTTGTTTCAATCTTTTTTAACTATACCACAAGGATTTAAAAATGGAAACCCAAAAATATTATCGACAATTGGTGACAATTATACTATAATATTTTCGGTTCAAAACAATAACTGGGATGAATAATCATTTACTGAGGTGACATAATGGCAATCAATTTTGTGAAAAAACTGCCTATCCCGGCAGAAGTAAAAAAAGAGTATCCCCTTCCTGAAAAGGTTGTGGCAATCAAAAAGCAAAGGGATGCAGAAATCCGTAACGTTTTTACAGGTGAATCTGATAAATTTATTCTGATTATCGGTCCATGCTCCGCAGACAATGTGGACTCTGTCATGGATTATTTGTACCGTCTCTCCAAAGTGCAGGACAAAGTAGGGGACAAGATCATATTGATTCCCCGTATTTATACGAACAAACCCCGTACCACCGGAGAAGGCTATAAAGGGCTGATGCATCAGCCGGACCCAGAAAAGAAACCGGATGTTTTTGCAGGCATTGTAGCAATGAGAAAGCTCCATGCCATGGCAATTGAAGAGACTGGGCTGACGGCAGCCGATGAGATGCTCTATCCGGAAAACTGGCGTTATCTGGACGACCTGCTTTCTTATGTGGCCATTGGCGCCCGCTCTGTAGAAGACCAGCACCACCGCATGACCGTCAGCGGTATGGATGTGCCTGCCGGTATGAAAAATCCTACCAGCGGTGATCTCTCAGTTATGCTGAATTCTGTTGTGGCAGCTCAGGCAAAGCATAATTTTATCTACCGCGGCTGGGATGTGAACACAGACGGAAATGAATTGGCACACGTCGTCCTTCGTGGTGCAACAAACAAACACGGTAATTCTATTCCCAACTACCATTATGAAGACCTGCAGCTCCTTCTTGAAATGTATGAACAGCGCAATTTGAAAAACCCCGCTGCCATCATTGATACAAACCATTCCAATTCAGGAAAACGGTATTTAGAACAGATCCGTATTGCCACGGAAGTGCTCCACAGCAGAAATTACAATCCAAAAATCAAAAAGTTAGTAAAAGGTCTTATGATCGAAAGTTATCTGGTAGACGGAAACCAGAAGATCGGATGCACTCCCCATGTCTATGGGCAGTCCATCACAGACCCTTGCCTTGGATGGGAAAAATCAGAACAGCTGATTTACGATATTTATAAAAACTGCTGATCCTAAGTAGTTGCAATTTGATCCTTTAGAAATATAACCGTGCAAAAACGGGACTGTCTATTTTCCGACAGTCCCGTTTATAAATCATATGTTACTTCTTACCTTCGTGGATGGGCTTCGCGGTAGACACTGCGCACTCTTTCTACGTTCATGTTCAGGTATACTTGTGTAGTGGCAATATCAGAATGGCCCAGCATCTCCTGCACTGATTTTAAGTCCGCCCCATTTTGCACAAGATGTGCAGCAAATGAATGGCGCAGGGTGTGAGGTGTAATATCGCAGGAAATGCCCGCTTTCGCAGCATACTGCTTTACAAGCTTCCAAAAGCCTTGTCGGCTCATCATCTTGCCGGAGCAATTGATAAACAGATATTCACTTTCCTGCCCTTTCAAAAGACCCTCCCGTCCATTTTTTAAATACCGATCCAAAGCACCTTTGGCATTTTCCCCGAAGGGGATCACGCGTTCTTTATCACCGTCACGGCACACAATATAATTCATTGCCATATGGATATCGGAAAGCTTTAAAGAAATCAGTTCTGTCACGCGCACTCCCGTGGCATATAAAAGCTCCAGCATGGCACGGTCCCTCAGTGCTTTCGGCGTATCCCCGGAAGGCTGCTCTAATAACCGCACAGTCTCTTCCATACTTAAAATGCCGGGAACTTTCTTTTCAATATGCGGCGCCTTAATGGATTCTGTGGGATCCGTTTCAATGGTATGCTGGCGGCAGGCATAATGGAAAAAGGCCTTCATGGATGCCACATTCCTCGATACGGTAGCAGTGGACAGCCCCTGCTTCTCCAGATACAAAACGTATGAGTTTAAGTTTGTCGCTGTGACACTCTGCACATCATCGATCCCATGGTCTGCAAGGTATTTATCTAACTTTTTTAAATCCCTCTGGTAAGAACTTACCGTACTCGCAGAAGCATTTTTCGACTCTTTTAAATAATCAATAAAAAGGGGTAATTCTATGCACATAACCACTTCCTCAACCTTCCCAAAATTCCCCATCCTGCGTGTCAAGCGGATATTCGCAATCCGCTTTGCTATTTGATTCGTTAAAAAACAGGAGCATCTCTCTCCTGTTTTGAACTCCCCAAGCATTCAAGTAACATGATTATACTCAAAAATATAGTCAAAATCAATGAGAAAATTTGTTCTAAAAAGGCTAAAAAACGGCGATTTTCCGGTATTTTACAACATCTCGTCAAGGCTGTTTTTCGCCTTACCAGATATGGTAAAAATTATGTAAAAATTTGTATAAAAATTTTCAAAGTCCATGTTCCGAGAAAGGCTTCTACCGAACAGCCGAAGATGCAGAAAAGGACCAGCTTCAACAATTCCTTTCTTTCTTCTTTTCCGTTCCCAGCAGTTTCTTCTAAAGAGATGTAGATTTCGCGATATCTCCTTTTTTCTAAAAACAGGAATTCCCTCTTCCACATGGAAGCATAAACAAGCCACTGGGGAAACACACAGAAAAAGAACAGCAGGATCCCTCTATATCCATCCTGAAGCATGAATAGAGAAAGGAGCATTCCGGCAGAACAGGCCAGCCACCAGAAATACACTGCGTGTATCATCACTCCTATGGCAGTGTAACAGCTCATCCACAAAAACAGCAGCGTCTGCAGCCGTATTGACAAAATATAGGGATACAGGCGTGAAGTATTTATGGATGCATTCTCATATTTTTTTAGGCTGTAGAGGCTGAGAAGGCCTGCATAAGACCCTGTTCCCATCTTCAGCAATTCCGGCATCAGGGTACCCACAAAAAAGCCTCCAAATATCACCAGAAGAGATAGTACGATTTTGCCCCGGGCATTTTTCATAAAGCCTCCGAACATACATCGCTTTTCTCTAGTTTATGCGGCTGAATCCCTTTTACAACTTCTGGTTTATATACTCTTTTAAAAATTCATAGATCTGTTCTTCTGTGGGCGGGCACCCTTTCACATTATAAGTAAATCCACCGGTGCACCTTCCGATGCCAATATGCCCTGTTTTTTCTTGATAACCTTGCCCGATACAGATTTTTGCATCTAATTTTTCCAGAAGCCCTTCCTCCCGAAGCTTATCCAATGCGGGAATCAAATATCCGTAGCATGCGCTGCAGGATTCCACTTCTTCTACCGCATCCTGCAATTCCACGATCTTGCGGGCTAAAGGCAGCTCCTCTTCGCATTGTTTTCCCCCGCAGGTAAGGATCTCAGCTTTTTCAAGATCGGCACAGCCGCTTCCCAGCTTTTCGGCCATGAGGATATACGGCACTTCTTCTACGGAATAATGAAGAAGATGGCAGACATAAGCATCAACCAGTACAGGGTCGCAGGCTGCCATCACACAGTTGCGCACCACAGGATTTCCTCCATCCTCAAAGTCCAAATCTCCGCAAATATGGTCCACCACAATAAAATCCTGATGGATCCCCTTAGATAAATGTGCGATTGGTTTGTGCAGCCCCATAGAATGGAATCTACGTTTCTCCGAATTAGGAATCAACCCTTTCATATTTTTTAAAGCGCAGGTGATCTTGGTCTGGCAGTGTCCTTTTAAAACAGGCACATTGATCAGGAAATCTATTCTGTCTATGCAATTACAGATGTTTAACTCCATCCCGCCGCAGTCTACAAGATGAGACTTCTCTTTTTGGGCATCACACAGTTTTACCCCGTATTTTTCCGCCAATTTATCATATCCACAAACCTTGATCACCTCTGAAGTCTTATCTCCGATCCATGAGCCTTCCGCGATCATCAGGTTTTTATAGCCTCTCTCCTGCAAATATTCAATGATCCCAGCAACCACCTCCGGGTGGGTCGTGGCTCCGTAGGAAGCCGGAGAAGATGAGACAAGGTTTGGCTTAATACCGATCCTGCTGTTTTCATTGGGGATCCTATCTTCCAGTTTTGCCTCATCAAGTAGTTGTTTTGTCATGTCTTTAAAATCTGTCCCATATATTTTTAAAATCTGGTTATCTTTCACTTCATTCTCCTCCTTGATCCATATTGTTATTCCATTCTTTCCTATATTGCCGGGATTTTCCCTAATTTCTTCGATATTTTACATAAAAACCGTATTTCTTTTTCTTCTCATTTTTTCTTCCTGTGTTATAATAAAAAACCATAATCAGATACTTTATACTTTTGGAGGAGACATCATGAAAAAAGCAATGACATACGGAATTCTGGCATCTTTGTTCTTTGCATTTACCTTTCTACTCAACCGGAGTATGAACTTATCTGGCGGCTATTGGATGTGGAGTGCATGCCTACGTTATCTCTTTATGCTGCCGATGCTGGCAGTGCTTCTCTTGCTCTTACCCGGAAAGAAATTTCCTCCTGTACTTCAAGCGATCAAAAAAAATCCTATGATCTGGATTTTGTGGAGTACCGTGGGATTTGGTCTGTTTTATCTCCCACTTACACTTGGTTCTGTCTACGGTGAATCCTGGCTGGTAGCTGCTTCCTGGCAGATAACCATCGTGGCCGGTGTATTGCTTACACCTCTTTTTGGCAAGAAAATTCCTGTGAAAAACCTTGCCATGGCTTTCGTCATCCTCACCGGTATTTTTCTGCTGCAAGCTCCGAATATGCAAGGACAGGATCTGAAAAAGAATTGTATCGCTTTTCTTCCCATTCTGATCGCCGCCTTCTCTTATCCTTTGGGAAACCGGAAAATGATGCAGTACTGCCCTAAAAATATAGATGCCATCCAGCGTGTCTTTGGCATGACCTTATGCAGTATGCCCTTTTGGATAATTTGTTCCTGCATCGCTGTGTATCGTTCCGGCCTTCCCTCTTCCGGTCAGGTGATCCAGTCACTGGGAGTTGCACTTTTTTCCGGCGTCATTGCCACGATCTTATTTTTCCACGCAACGGATCTTGTAAAAGGAAACCACAGGCAGCTGGCCATTGTAGAAGCCACCCAGTGCGGCGAAGTAATCTTCACTTTGATCGGCGGAATCTTAGTTCTGGGGGATACCATGCCAAATGCACTTGGAGTGGCAGGGCTTGTCTTAATCATCGCTGGTATGATCTTAAACAGCTTTTTGTAACTGATGATAGGAAGCAGATCCCTGCAACTGTATGAATGGTTTCAACCGCTTAAGCTGATAATGAGGTGAGCATTTATCACACCTCAAAGATTCCTGCCTGATACATCATGTTTTCTTCTTTCGTATCCATCCGCATCGCCACCCCCGGTTTACCGGTGAGCGGGTCTTCTATCCCTACCCAGAGTGTATATTTTCCCTTTTCCAGATCTACCCCATCTCCAATTGCAGTCTCAAAAGTATAGGTTCCGGGGATCCACTTTGAAAGCTCAGACTCATATGCACATTCCCAGACAGATTCTCCCTGTTCATCCCGCAGGGAAATCAAAATCTTCCAATTTTCATAAAGAGGTGCTATGCCGCTATTTTCAAACTGTAA
>JALFIB010000224.1 GCA_022776305.1 Lachnospiraceae bacterium | reverse complement strand
CACAGAAGGGCTGACAGCTGTGCTGCATCGCGAGCAGCTGTCCTCTGAGCATATTGACTCCTGCCAGATTTCCTGTGAACCCTTTGCCGTTCCGGGGCTTTTTAATACAGTGGCATGGAATAATACTTCCGGTGTCCTGCTTAAGTGGTTTGTGACACAGATGGTCCGGGAAGAAAAGCCGGAACAGATCATAAAAACTTTTGCAAAAATGAATGGACAGATGAAGGATACGCCCACCGACCTTCTGATCATGCCTCATTTTTCCGGAGCAGCTACTCCTTATATGGATCATGATTCACGGGGAGCGATCTTGGGATTGACCCTTGATACGAAGCGGGAGGATATTTACAAGGCACTTATGGAAGGGGCAAATTATGAACTGGCATTGATCAAAGACTGTCTGGAAAAAGCGGGGCTTGATCTGCAGAAGGTGGTAGCCACAGGAGGAGCCCTTTCCCCACAGCTTCTTCAGATTAAAGCTGATATTTTGGGGCTTCCGGTATATACAGTAAAAAACAGGCAGACAGGGACTTTGGGCGGTGCCATGCTGGGTGCTGTGGCAGCGGGGGCCTTCCGAAGCGTGAAAGAAGCGTCTGCCTCTATGATCGAGGAAGACTGCGTTTATGAGCCGCGTCAGGAACACCATCAGAATTACCAGGGAAAACTTTCTCTTTACAAACAGATTTATCCGTCTATTGTTGGAATAAATCATGGAATAGCTGGAAAATAATTGCAAAAGCGTATATAATGATATTATATGATACCAGAATTGTGGGAGTGCGAAGCACGAAACAATCCGTAGGTATCATAGGTGGGGGATTTTGGCCCCAACATCATTGTGTGATGCTACAATATAAAGAAACGGGGTAACAAACATGAGCGAAAAAAACAAAAAATACGATGTGATCTGTATCGGACAAGTGGTGCAGGATATTTTAACAACAAATGTGCCGGAAAATGCATTCATGCTGGATAAGGATACCGTGATCGCTGACTCTTTGACTTTGACCAGCGGCGGTGATGCAGCGAATGAAGCCGTGGTTTTAGCAAGACTGGGTGAGCGCTCTGCACTGCTTAGCCGTGTAGATAAAAGAAACGTTGGGAACATGATATACGAGGATATGAAACGGGAAGGTGTGGATGTATCACTGCTAAGACAGGTGGATGACTGTGAGACCTTTACATCCCTTGTATTTATCCATCCAAGCGGAGACCATAATTTTATTGTGGGGCCGGGACGGAATTATACACCGGAAAGAGCCGATTTTGATATGGAGATCTTTAAGGACACGAGGGCTGTTTCGGCAGCCAGCCTGTTTGCCCTTGGTGAACTGGATACCAACGGGATCGAAGAAATTTTCCAAGTGACAAAATCAGCAGGGGGATTTACCATCGCAGACATGAATTTTGACCTGCAGGGGATCGGACCCCATGCAGTGGATAAAGCGTATCCCTATACGGATTACCTGATGCCCAGCTTCAATGAAGCTGTCTACGTAACAGGTAAAAAAGATCCGGACGAGATTGCAGATTATTTCCTCGCAAAAGGGGTAAAGAATGTGCTGCTGAAAATGGGTGGTGAAGGCTGTTTCTTTAAGAATGCAGAAGAGCGTTTCTTCGTGGATCCCTATGATATTAAACCGGTTGATACCACAGGATGCGGCGATAATTTTGTTGCAGCATTTATCCACTGCCTCTTGAAGGGGATGGATAACCGTGCCTGTGCAGAATTTGCAAGTGCCGTAGGCGCTATCAATTCCCAAGGAGTTGGGGCCCATATGCAGATCCAGTCAGAGCGGCAGGTGCTTGACTACATGAAAACAGCGAAAAAACGTGTGATTGACAGGAAGTAAAAAGGAAAAGATGCCCTACGGATTGTTTCGTGCTTCGCACTCCCACAATCCTGCCCGATATTCGGATATCGTGGGGTATACACCCCACTTTTATCCTCATATTTGGGCGGGTCATTAAGTCATATAACCACTCATGTGCAAGCGCATTGTGGTTCATGACTTTTGACCCTGGCATCATGATATTGGGGTTACAAAAGGAGGGTGTAGGATGAAACCTTCAGGATATATTGGCCTGGATGTGGGGACATCAGGATGCAAAGCGTCTGTCATTGATGAAAATGGAAAAACACTTGTATCGGCGCGCCGGGAATACCGTTTTGAATATCCGGGAAAAGGAATGGTAGAATTAAATCCGGATACGGTAAGGCGCTGCGTCAAAGAGACTTTGACAGAAATCGGGGCGTCAGGCGTAGAGGCTAAGATGATCGCTGTTTCCTCCATAGGGGAGGCGATGGTCATGCTGGATGATCAGGACCGGGTGCTGCGGGGAGGAATCACCTATCTGGACGAGCGTGGGCCTGAGACAGTTGATATGATACGGCATAAGATCGATGATAACCGTTTGCAGCATATCACAGGGCTTCCTCTTCGTGTATTTTTCAG
>JALFIB010000223.1 GCA_022776305.1 Lachnospiraceae bacterium | reverse complement strand
CTTGAAAACTTGAACTTACTGGATGACTTTTTATTTGGTACCATGGTGACATACCCGGGGATTGGGGAAGCCTTTGTCAGGGAGCTTTTGAAGATTATTTTCCAGAAGGAATTTGGCCCGTTGACCGTAGTGCCCCAAAAGGTCTATTATGGAAGCGATACGGATAAGCATGGGGCGCGGCTGGACGTATATCTGGAAGAATCTTCCGATGACGGGCCGGGGCGTGCGACCGTATATGACATGGAGCCGGATAACAACTCAGATAAGCAAAGTATCGCGGCCTTGCCGAAACGTACAAGGTTTTACCGCGCAAAGATAGACGCCAGCAGCTTGAAGGCAGGGGAGAGCTACCATTCTTTGAAGAATGTCATTGTAATTATGATCACCCCTTACGACCCATTCGGCTTGGATCACATGGTGTACACGATACAGAACACATGCCTGGAAATACCGGAAATTCCCTATGATGACGGGGCATGCACCTTGTACCTTTATACGAAAGGGACGAAGGGGAACCCACCGGAAGCCCTTAAGCAGCTGTTCCACTACATGGAGCATACCAGTGCGGAGAATGCTAAGAATGATGTGCTCCAAAGTATAGACAAAATGGTACGCAAAGTCAAAGAAGACGGGGAGGTGTCATTGGAATATATGAAGATATTTGAGCGGGAAGAGATGCTTATAAAGCAAGGAATTATTCAAGGCCAAGAAATGGAACGGAAAAATACAGAGCGGGAACGTCAAAACGCTACGCGGGAACAACAACGTGCTGATGTTGCAGAGCAAAGGGCAACTGTTGCAGAGCAGGAATTAAAGAGGTTGAAAGAAGAACTGGAGAAATTGAAACGGTAATTGGTTAGGATAATACAAAAGGCGATACTTGGTTTCATGATCATGTATCGCCTTTTGTAGATTAAAGTACTGTTGGAAGTACATAGGATAGGAAAGTGTAAACAATGTGGGAAAGGATTTGAAATGAATAGTAGGAAAAGCTCCAATGCATTAAAACAATTATTTACCTTAGCAGGTATTTTATTACTTGTAATCTTTTATGGATGGTCTAATCCTACAGATGGCGGCAGTAAGGATCCTGATACTTCATATACGAGCACGGTAGCAAATGATATCAGCTTCCGTAATTCGAAATTGTTAAATGAGCATTTTCAAAAACATGGTGTGGAGATGGGATTTTCTTCTGCATCGGCGTATGAAGAAGCCGCAAGAGAAGTAGTCCAGAACAGTAATTCTTTACATAAGATTGAAGCAGAAGATGGGGATGACGTTTATTATCTGAAAAGTACCAATGAGTTTGTCATTGTCTCTACAGATGGGTATATCAGAACATACTTTAAGCCGGAGGATGGGATTGCATATTATAATAGGCAGTGAGATGGTAAAATTGCCCAAATTTGTGCGAAAATTTTTGATTATTCTTGAGTTTATGACGATAAAATGATAAACTATCTAAATAAGATATCATTTATAATATTTTTTTAGGCCGTGGAGGTATACCAGATGGATAAAAAATTATATGATTTAATGGACTGGGCAGGCGTGGAAGCGATTGTTTATTCTGAAGAGGATCATCCGGAAAATTATTTGGGACCTCACCAGACGGAGGATGGTATCACCATCCAAGCATTTTTTCCTGATGCGAAAGAAGCAAAGGTAAAGGTGAACGGTGTTAAGAAGATGTATCCGATGGATTTGGAAGATGAAGCCGGGTATTTTGCAGTGCTGATTCCGGGAAAAAAGATTCCGGAGTATTCTATCTTGGTGACATATGAGAATGGGACGGTTGAGGAACACAAGGATCCCTATTCTTTTGCACCGCAGATCACCGAGAAGGAAGCAAAGAAATTTAATGCAGGGATCTGCTATGATATATATAAGAAATTGGGCGCACATCCGATGAACATAAATGGCACGGATGGCGTGTATTTTGCTGTATGGGCCCCCAACGCTATGCGTGTCAGTGTTGTAGGGGATTTTAACCTCTGGGACGGACGGAAATTACCCATGCGTCGGTTTGGTGAATCAGGTATTTTTGAGTTATTTGTGCCGGGCCTTGCGTGCGGATCGATTTACAAATATGAGATCAAGGCAAAAGGCGGGCTTACATATTTGAAGGCTGACCCTTATGCCAATGCTGCGGAGCTTCGTCCAAATACAGCATCCATTGTCACAGACCTGAGTGACTTTACTTGGAGCGATGATAGCTGGATGGAGGAACGCAAAAAGACATCTACAAAAGACAAGCCGATGTTTATTTACGAACTTCATCTGGGTTCCTTTAAAAAGCCGGAGGATGACCGGATCTTCTATAATTATCGCGAGTTGGCTCCTATGATCGCAGATTATGTGAAAGAGATGGGCTATACCCACATCGAGCTGCTTCCCATCATGGAGCATCCTTTCGACGGTTCCTGGGGATATCAGGTGACTGGGTATTATGCACCTACTTCCCGCTATGGTACACCGCAGGATTTCATGTATTTTATGAATTATATGCATGAGCAAGGGATCGGCGTGATCCTTGACTGGGTACCTGCGCATTTTCCGCGTGATACCTTTGGGCTTAGCAGTTTTGACGGCACCTGCCTGTATGAGCACTATGATCCACGTCAGGGTTCTCATCCTCATTGGGGTACCTTGATCTACAATTATGGCCGTCCGGAGGTTTCAAATTTCCTGATTGCAAATGCACTTTTCTGGAAAAATGTATACCACGCTGACGGTATCCGTATGGATGCGGTTGCTTCCATGCTCTATCTCGATTATGGAAAGAATGATGGGGAATGGGTGGCAAATATTTATGGCGGACATGAGAATCTGGAAGCAGTAGAGTTTTTCAAACATTTAAATTCTATTTTTAAGAAAGATAAAGACGGCGCGATCCTTGTGGCAGAGGAGTCTACCGCATGGCCGAAGATCACGGCATCAGTGCAGGACGACGGACTTGGTTTTGACTATAAGTGGAACATGGGTTGGATGAATGATTTTCTTGGCTATATGCAGCTGGATCCTTTCTTCCGTTCCTATCACCACGGTGAGTTGACTTTCAGTATGATCTATGCTTACAGTGAAGATTTTATCCTAACCTTTTCACACGATGAGGTAGTTCATGGGAAAGGTTCTATGATCGGCAAGATGCCGGGTAAGCGGAAATCAAAATTTGCAAACCTGCGTGCAGCATATGGTTATATGATGACGCATCCGGGCAAAAAGCTTTTGTTTATGGGACAGGATATTGCCCAGTTTGATGAGTGGAGTGAAGAGAAGGGGATTCAATGGAACCTTCTGGAATATGACGAGCATAAGCAGATGCAGACTTATATGAAAGCATTGATCCGGCTCTACAGAGAGCAGCCGGCCCTGTTCCAAAAGGATTACGATCCCAGCGGATTTGAGTGGATCAACTGCATGGATGCAGATGAGAACCTGCTTTCTTTTATGAGAAGAGGGGAAAAGCCGGAGGATGACCTTCTGATTATTGTGAACTTCTCACCGCTTGTTTATGAAAAGCATAAAGTCGGTGTTCCATACAACGGAAAGTTCAAAGAAATTTTCAACAGTGACAGCAAAGAATTTGGCGGTGACGGAAATACGAATCCGAGAGCCAAATCCTCCAAAAAGGTTTTCTGCGATGATCGTGAGAATTCCATTGAGATCCTTGTTCCGCCGATGGGAATTTCTGTATTTAAATGTACAAAGGTAGAAGAAAAAGCAGAACCGAAGAAACCGGCAGCAAAGAAAGCAGAGACAGTAAAGAAAGCGGCACCATCAAAGAAACCGGCACCTGCAAAGAAAGCAGCAGCAAAGGATGCAGCAGCTAAAAAAGCAGTTCCGGTAAAAGAGGCAGCAGCAAAAAAAGAAACACCGGCAAAAAAGAAGGCAACTGCAAAGAAAACGACAGCTGCTAAAAAGACGACGAAAGAGTGATGACGAAGAGGAATGAACATGGATAATTCAAAAGGGCATGAGCATGCTCATACTCATGTGAGAGAGGATGGAACCGTATACGAACACATCCACGCCCATGTGGGGGAAGAGGGGAAAGTATACGAACACACCCACGCCCATGTGGGGGAAGAGGGGAAAGTATACGAACACACCCATACTCATGTGGGGACTGACGGTACGGTTTATGAGCATACCCATACGCATGCAGGCGACAGCGGACATTCCCATACACATACCCACACCCACGAGAATACGAAAGCTGTTTTGAACAGGCTTTCTCGCGTAATCGGACATATGCAGTCTATTAAGCGGATGGTGGAGGATGGACGTGATTGCAGCGAGGTGCTGATCCAGTTGTCAGCGGTAAAAGCGGCGATCAACAACACGGGCAAAGTGATTTTACAGGACCATATCAAACACTGTCTTGTGGATGCCATAGAATCGGGTGATATGCAGGAGATTGAAGAACTGAATAGGGCAATCGATCGTTTCATAAAGTAAATGGAATGTTCTCTCTGGGACCGACGAGTTTAAAAAACATACGGAGGTGCAAAGTATGAATAGTGCACAGATAGCGAAGATGTTGTTGGACAGCAGATACGTTGTGTGTCTGTCAGGTCGGGAGATGATTGTTGAGGACGGAATAGATTCCATGCGTAACATGGAGACAGCTTATGAAATTGAGATGAAATACGGCTATTCGCCGGAAGAGATTTTCAGCGCGCGGTTTTTTAATACCCGTGTGGAAAATTTTTACGAGTTTTACAGAAATGAAGTGCTCAGTCAGGATAAAGAACCGGGAGCAGGTTATCAGGCATTGGCAGAATTAGAAAGAATGGGCGTTTTGCAGTGTACTATCACAAGGCAGCTTTACAATTTCCCCAAGCGTGCGGGATGCAGCCGAGTGTATAACCTTCATGGAAACATTCTGGAGAAAAACCATTGTCCCAGATGTTCACGGGAGTATTCGGTAGAGTACCTTATGACATCGGGAAAAGTGCCTCTTTGTGAGAAGTGCAGGGTTCCCATTCATCCCGGTGTGACACTTCTTGGTGAAATGGTTGAGATTGGATTGACTACAAAAGCTGCAGATGAGGTGTCAAAGGCAGATACGCTGTTGCTGGCAGGTACGAATATGCGTGCAGAAGAAGTACAGCAGTTCCTTTGTTATTTCCAAGGGGAACGGGTGATCCTGATTCATTCGGGAACGTGTTATGGAGACCATGAGGCCGATTATTTTGTGGAGGCTAGTGTCTCTGAGATGCTTCCTAAAGTGGTTGAAGACATAAAAAGGATGAGAAACCAATAAAAATGGAAAGATAGTACCACATTTTGACAGACAGGTATGTGGTACTATTTTTTTTCAAATCCGTGGATCCAGTCAGATTTTACTATTTTTCTTTTCAAATCCGTGGATCCAGTCAGATTTTAGGTAGAACAGCAAAAATAAGATCGAGCTCAGCGTCCAAGTGAGGGGATAAGCCCAGAAAATAACATCTATGGATGGGATGATCCTGACAATTATGGTGATGTAGGTCACACGGATCAAGCACCAGCACAGGAGCATCACCAGCATGGGAACGGTTGATCTTCCGGAACCGCGGAGCACCCCTGAAATGCAGTGGGAAAATGCCAGCAGGAAATAGAACAGTGTGACAGTCCGTGCCTGACGTACCCCGTAAGCAATAACCTGCGGGTCGTTGTTGAAGGCTGAGATCAGGACTGGTATCGTAAGATAAATGATGATCCCCACGAGTTCTGCCAAAGTAATGCTGCATAAAATGCCAAAGCGGGCGCCTTTTTTTGCACGGTCATATTTTTTGGCACCTAAATTCTGGCTGATAAATGTTGTGAGTGCCATGGCAAAGCAAGTGATGGGAAGGAAACCGAAGCCTTCGATCTTTGAATAGGAACCGCAGCCTGCTACAGCCATTTTGCCGAAGCTGTTTATGTTGGACTGGACCACCACATTGGCGATGGAAATAATGGAGTTTTGAAGACCGGTGGGCAGTCCGTTGGAGACGATCTGACGGAGCATAAACGGATCCAGACGGATACGATTTAAGGATACGCGGTATTCCTCAGGGCTTTTCGCCATGAGGCGGTACAGGCACAGGGCTGCGCTGAGAAATTGTGAGAGGATGGTTGCTGCGGCTGCTGAACCTACTCCCAGACGAAAAACTCCCACAAATAAAAGGTCCAATATAATATTTACAAGGGAAGAAATGATCAAATAATATAATGGGTGGCAGCTGTCCCCAACGGATTGCAGTATTCCTACAAAGTTATTGTACAGAACGAAAGCCAGAGAACCCATAAAATAGATGCGAAAATATGTAATGGAATTTGGGAGGACATCGGAAGGCGTACTCATCCAGATGAGTATCTGCGGCGTCAATAAAATCCCAACGATGGTCAGCAGAAGGCCGGAGATGATCCCGAATGCAACCGTTGTATGGATGGCTTTTTGAAGCTGGTCGATCTGTCTTGCACCGTAGTAACGGGCGATGACTACACCGGCTCCGATGGCTATTCCGTTAAAAAGGCCTACCATCAAAAAAATCAAGTTGCCGGAAGAGCTTACGGCTGCAAGGGCATCGCTCCCTAAAAAGTTCCCTACGATCAAGGAGTCAGCAGTATTGTACAGCTGCTGAAACAAATTTCCGAGAAAAATAGGAATTGCAAATGAGGCCATGCTTTTCCAGATAGG
>JALFIB010000192.1 GCA_022776305.1 Lachnospiraceae bacterium | reverse complement strand
CCGGAAAAGCGGTAGTCTCTTACACTGCCCTTCCACCCTTACCGGCCAAAGCCGGCGGTTCATTTCTGTTGCACTATCCTTAGAGTCGCCTCCACCGGACGTTATCCGGCATCCTGCCCTGTGAAGCCCGGACTTTCCTCGTCTGACACCTTTCGGCATGCCAGCCGCGACCATTTATCCTACTTACGTGGGGATTCTACCACATGAATCTGCTCTTTGCAAACTCTTTTTGCCGAATATGGGAATTAAACACCAACGAAACATAGAATTATACATTCTTTTCCATCCATTCCAGCCATTCTTTTTCTTTAAATCCTACCAACACTGCATCATCTGTAACCAGAATCGGCCTTTTTACCAGCATGCCATCTGTGGCCAGAAGGTCTAATTTCTCCTCTTCCGACATCTCCGGGAGCTTGTCCTTCAATTTCAGCTCTTTATAGAGATTCCCGCTGGTGTTAAAAAAGCGTTTAATATCCAGATTGCTCTTTTTATACCACTCCTGCAGTTCATCCCTGCTTGGATGGTCCAGCTTAATATCGCGGAAGTTGTAAGGGACTTCACGTTCTTTCAGCCAGTTCTCCGCTTTCTTACATGTACTGCATTTTGGATAACAGACAAATAAATTCATTTTCTATAGGTCCTTTCTTATTGTTTGTTCTTACCGTTTTATGAACCGGTCTCCTTCGTTTATAAATCGTAACATCCCCCGCCGATGAATTCCCGGATTAGGGAATTATTGGGAATACTGTCACTTGGAATCGGCAGGAAATAGTCGAGGAATTTCAGCAGCCTTTTTGCCTCTTCATATTCTTTTTGCTCCGGGCCAATGGAAAACAGTAATGGTTCCGCATACTGTTTCAAAACAGCAAGTTCGTAGATCAGTGCAGAATTAAACATAATATCTGCATCCTCCTGATAAGGGAAGATATTGTTTTCTTCTCCACGGCGTACCGATGGCCACATTTCTATTGTCCTTCTTGCATCAGATCCCCTTGTCCTTGCGTCCCGGACAATGCGGCGCAGCAATCGTCCGTCTGTGGTAGGAATACGGTTATGCTCATCAATATTCAGCTGTGTCAGCGCGCTGATGTAGATCTTGAATTTTCTCTCTTTGGGCAAACGATAAGTAAGCTTGTCATTCAGGCAATGAATTCCTTCTATGATCAGGATATCATTGGGGCCCAGAGTCTTATAATTGCCTTTGTATTCCCGCTTTCCTGTTTTAAAATTAAATACCGGAAGCTCTACGGTTTTTCCATCCAGAAGCTCCAGCATATCCTGATTCAATTGTTCAATATCGATTGCTTCCAGCCGTTCAAAATCAGGTTTTCCATCCTCATCCAAGGGAGTATTTTCACGCTCCACAAAATAATCGTCAGCTGCGATGGGATGAGGTTTTAATCCATACACAGAAAGCTGGGTGGCAAGGCGATGGGAAAAGGTGGTCTTTCCAGATGAGGACGGTCCTGCAATGAGAATGATCTTCTTTTCCGGTGAAGCAGCGATCTTCGCAGCCATTTCCGCTATCTTCTTCTCATGGTATGCCTCCTGAATCATCACCAGATCTTCCACTTTGTTCTTCACAATATAGCTGTTCAGCGCTCCCACTGTGGGAATCCCTAGCTTTGCTCCCCACTGCATGGAATCTTTTTGAACCTGGAAAATCTTCATTTCAGGTTTGAACTGTGGAAGACGATCCGGTTGTTCCTGTGTGGGGAACAGAAGTACAAAACCATCCTGAAAAAGCTTCAGGTCAAAATATTTTAAATAGGATGTATCAGGCAGCATATAGCCGTAAAAATAGTCTTCAAAATTTTCCAGATGGTAAAGGTTTACTTTTGAAGCTCTCCGGTATTTAAAAAGCTCATCTTTGTCATGCATTCCGTATTGTTCAAATTTTTTTCTGACTTCAAAGGTGTTTTCTGATGTTTTTTCAATCGGTGCACCTTTACGCACCAGTTCCTCCATATATGATTTTACTTCATCCAGAAATTCCTGTGTCAGCTCTATCTTGCCTTTCATGGTACAGTAAAACCCATCACTCACCACAAAATGCACCCCAACACGGTCAATATTGCTGTTGTCCCCTGCCACATGGTAAATGGCCTTCAGCATCAGCATCACAAGGCTCCTTGTGTAAGTACTGTGTCCCGCCTTGGTCTTCACTGTCAAAAACTCAATACTACCTCCATCCACAGGCTTTTTATGCAGTTCCCGCAGTCTGCCGTTTTCCCTTGCGAGCACAATCGCGCAGTCTTCCTCCTGCTGATGGCGTTTTGCTATATCAAGGAAACGAATGCCAGCATCATACGTTTCCTGAACCCCTTTTACAGAAACAGTAATCTTTTTTTGTTCCATAACCTTTCAGCCTCCTTTCCGTGAAAACGGTTCGTTTATCTTCTGCATCCACTGCCGCCCGTATATGCGGGCATAGCGTGGTTCATTCTTTCTTTTATAATACCGTAAAAGGCTCCTTTTTCTCTGCCTGCCGCACTTCCAATTCCGGGAAGTTTCTCTTCAAATACTCTGCCATCTGTCCTATAAAAAGATGCTCGATCCCATAATGTCCTGCATCGATGATGAGAAGTCCCTGATCCACTGCATCCAGCCCGTCATGATGGCCAATGTCCCCTGTCACCAGAAGATCAGCCTTTTGCTCCAATGCCGGGGCGATCATACTCTTGCCGGATCCCGGAGAAACAGCAAGACGATAGACAGGAGCTTCCGGTGACCCAAACAGCCGCACTGACTGCAGCCCGAAGGCTTTCTTTACGTATTCACAGCAATCCTTTGCCGAAATTTTTTCAGAAAGTGTCCCCACACTTCCGATACCGCAGTCTCTGCCATCTTGAAATGTTCCTGTAACCTCCAACACTTGTACATCCTGCAGACGAAGTGCACGCTCTGCCAATTCTGACATTTTCACCACGTCATAGTTGGTATGCATGGCATAGTGTGCGATTCCATGCTCTGCAAGGGCAAGGACCTTTCTTCCCAGATACTCTTCACTGTTTACTTTTTTAATGCCGGACATCAAAAGCGGATGGTGCGTCACCAAGAGGTCTGCTTCCCATCGGATACATTCGCTGATCACCTCATCTGTGGCATCTAAAGCCACGTATACCTTTTTTGCTGCGCGGTCCATCCGTCCCACCTGAAGCCCCGGGTTATCCCACTGCATGGCATATTCAAGCGGAAATTCCTCCCTCAGTTTTTTTATAATTTTTTCTATCATCATCTGGTATTACATTCCTTTCACACGATCTTCCGTCATTTCTTCTTCTATCATTTCTTCTATCATTTCTTCTGTTATCATTTTTTCTGCCGTCTTTTTTCTGCTATTCCTTTTTCTATTATCGAAAAATCCCTGCCACGATGCAGTTTAAAATCCAAAAACTTCTAGAGCTTCCCGCACCATGGCAAGCTCTGCTTCCACCTCAGATATGCGGGCTTTTGCAGTCTCACTTTTCTGGCCTTCTAAGGAAGTAAGGATTTTTTCATTTATACGCTGTTCCCGCAGAAGGTAATCCTTTAATACAGGGTGGCAGTTTGCAAGCAAAAGAGGGCCAAAGCGCAGCTGGATGGGAGTCATTTTGCATTCCTCTCCCGGAACTGCCCTCATCATGGGATAGAATTTTCCCTCTTCTTGGACCATCTCTTCCCGAACGATCTTCCAGCCTTCTCCTTCCAGATAAGCGCGCACCGCTTTCAAATCGGACTGTGGTTGCAGGATCAGTTCCCGGCAAGCTCCAAGTTTTCCTGCTCCTTCCGATAAAATACGGACGGTCAGAGGGCCTCCCATTCCTGCGATCAAAATACTTTCTGCTTCATCCGGCTTAAGCTTTTCAAGTCCGTCTGAAAGCCTTGTTTCTATTTTATCCTGCAGTCCCGCCTGCATGATATGTTCCTTCGCTTTTTCCAAGGGTCCCCTGTTTACATCCATTGCGATCGCTTTTGGGATCCGCTTATGTTCGATTAAGTAAATCGGTATGTACCCGTGGTCGGTTCCGATATCTGCCAAAAAACTGCCGGAAGTTACCATACCAGCAACTGCCTCCAGCCTTTTTGAAATCTGCATATGATAACTTCCTCCTGTTAATCCAAATAATCCCTGAGTTTTTTACTTCTGCTTGGATGACGCAGTTTTCGAAGGGCTTTTGCTTCGATCTGCCTGATTCTTTCTCTTGTCACATGAAACTCATGGCCCACTTCTTCCAACGTTCGGGGTCTTCCGTCTTCCAATCCAAACCTGAGACGTAGCACGCGCTGTTCCCTCTCTGTGAGGGTGGAAAGCACCTCCACCAGCTGCTCCCTCAAAATATTGTAAGTGGCTGCCTCTGCAGGGACAGGAACGTGCTCATCTCTGATAAAATCACCCAGATGGCTGTCATCCTCTTCTCCTATGGGTGTTTCCAAAGATACCGGTTCCATTGATATATTCATGATATCCTGTACTTTTTGGATGGGCATGTCCAGTTTTTTCGCGATCTCTTCAGGCCTTGGCTCCCTGCCAAGCTCCTGCAGCAAAGCCCTGGATGTGCGTGTCACCCTGTTCATAGATTCCACCATATGCACAGGGATCCGGATGGTTCTGGCCTGATCTGCAATTGATCTCGTAATTGCCTGCCTGATCCACCAAGTAGCGTAAGTGCTGAATTTATATCCCTTTTGATAATCAAATTTTTCCACCGCTTTGATCAGTCCCAGATTTCCCTCCTGGATCAGGTCAAGCAGCTGCATTCCCCTTCCTGCATACCGTTTGGCAATACTGACCACAAGCCTTAAATTGGCTTCTGCCAGTCGCTCTTTCGCCTCTTCGTCACCGTCACTCATGCGCTTGGCTAAAAGCAGCTCTTCTTCTGCAGAAAGGAGGGGAATTTTACCGATTTCCTTCAAATACATCCGCACCGGATCATCCGTAGGCAACCCTTCCTGAAGGGACTGCTCCGGCTCATTTTCAAATGTTTCCTCTGAAAGCAAAAGGCCGTTGTCCTCGGAAGGATCGTTTAATATGGTAATTCCTTTTGATTCCAGCTCGTCCAATATGATCTCGTATTCTTCCGCACTGATCTGACAATTGCCGAAGAATTCTTGAATTTCCCTGTATTCCAATACGTTTTTCTTTTGTTCTGCCAATTGAAGCAGATCACGGAGTTTCTTCTTTTGATCAATTGTCTGTGCGTCCATTCGGTTTCCTGCCTTTCCGGTTATTGTCTGATCAGACATCTAGCTATAGTCTGTCCGCGTTACAGCGAAATATGCAGTCGCCCCAGTTCCTGAAGTCTTCTTTTTGCTTCCACTAATTTTTGCAGCCCGGCAATATCTGTGGGATCCAGCGTAGCTGTCCTCTGCTCAATTCCGTGCTCCATTACCTTTCGGATGGTATCCTGAATGGCTTTTTCCAATTCTTTTTCATTTTCCACCGGAACTTCTGTGTTGAACAGCTGTGCCACGATCCTCTGCTGTTCAGGATCTGTAAAATGATTGGTGATCTTAGCCGGATTGATCTCCCCGTGCTCCATCTGTTCATACAGCATGGAAGATACCTCACGATACAACTCGTCAGAAAAATCTTCCGGTTTAATATAAGCAGAGACCACCGGGAACAATTTGGGGTATTCCGTCAGCCAAGTCAGGATCAGCCTCTGTGATTTTTTAATTCCATCTTCCTTTTCTGTACGGTTCTGTGGCCGGACCGGCGCCTTACGCACCGGGACACCCTGCATCAGTACATTCATGACCATCCTGCGCAGCCCCTCAAAGGAGATCTGGTATCTTCCTGTGACTGCCTCGATATAATTTTCCCGCTCTATTTCCAGCTCAAACTCTGCGATCTTTGCAGCTACGGCCTGAAAAAATTTTGTCTTGCCATCCGGATCCTTCATATCATAGGAGAGCTCCATAATGGACAATTCAAAGAGAAAGCTGTTTTCCGCCCGATCAATACGCTTCTGAAATGCCTCTGTGCCAAGGGCTTTAATAAACTCATCCGGATCCTTGTAAGGCTCCATATGGAGAACACGTGTAGAAATACCCGCCGTTTTCAGCAGGGGAATAGCCCTGAGGGCAGCCCGTATTCCCGCTTCGTCACTGTCATACGTAAGGATCACCTCATCCGTATACCGCTTCAATAAAGATGCGTGCTGACTTGTCAGGGCGGTCCCTAAGGAAGCCACTGCATTTGTGAAACCGGCCTGATGCATGGAGATCACATCCATGTACCCTTCACAGACCAGCAAATATCTTTTCTTTGATGTTCTGGCAAAATTCAGCCCATAGAGGTTGCGGCTTTTATCAAATATGATGGTCTCCGGGGAGTTCAGGTATTTTGGTTTGCCATCTCCCATGACCCTTCCGCCAAACCCGATGACTTTATTATTAACATCCATAATAGGAAACATGACACGATTCCAGAACTTGTCGTACATTCCTTGTTTTTCATTTACCTGCATCAACCCGGATTCTTTTAACAACTGGTCCGATGTACCTTGCTTTTTTAAATAGCGGTACAAAGCGTCACTGTAGGATCCGGCATATCCTAAGCCGAATCTCTTTATTGTATCGTCACTTAAGCCTCTGTCTTTTAAATACTGCATTGCCCTTGCCCCTTGAGGGGAACGGAGCATACAGTAAAAGTATTTTGCCGCGGTCTTATTCAGTTCCAATACGGCAGTCTTTTTATCCCTCTGTTTCTTAGCCTCTTCAGAATACTCCTGTTCAGGCAGCGATATTCCTGCCCGGTCCGCAAGCATCTTTAATGCCTCCGGGAACGTATAATTCTCATATTCCATGACAAAAGTAAATACATTGCCGCCGGCACCGCACCCAAAACAATAATACATCTGTTTTGTGGGGCTGACAGAAAATGACGGGGATTTCTCATTGTGGAATGGACAAAGCCCAAAATAAGAGCTTCCTTTTCTCTGCAGCTTTACGTAGCTTGAAATCACATCCACTATGTCATTTCTGGAACGTACTTCCTCTACAATGTCATCTGAATAATACATAGTCTTCCTGCTTTCTTTCTTGCTGCCAGCTTCATCCTTGCCAGGATTCAGGGACAAACAATTCTTTATATTTATGGATGGAATAAGAATCCGTCATACCGGCAATGTAGTCACAGACTACTTTTTCCTGCGGTTCGCCTTTTTCCTGCATCAGATACTGGTATTCTGCCGGAAGGAGTTCCGGCTGTTTATTGTAAAAACGATACAGCTCCTGTATCATCCGCACTGCTTTGTCTTCCTCACGTTTTGCAACACTGTTGCTGTATACGTGCTGGAACATGAAAGCGCGTAAATACTTCATTGCCTGCTCCATCCTGTCAGACATGGTGATCATACTGCGCCCCTCACTGTGTTCTACCACATCATGGATCAATGTATTGAGCCGTGCCCTCGTCGTATCCCCCATGATCCGGCGGCTTTCCTCCGGAATATCATCTTCGCTCAATATCCCGGCTCGTTCCGCGTCATCGATATCATGGTTGATATACGCTATTTTATCACAATATCGGACAATCTGTCCTTCCAATGTATGGGGAGTCCCTGAAGTACGGTGGTTTCGGATACCGTCACGTACTTCCCAGGTCAAGTTCAATCCTTCCCCTCTCTTTTCCAAAAGCTCTACCACACGGACACTCTGCTCATAATGTGTAAACCCGTAAGGGCAGACAGCGTTTAAAGCCCTCTCCCCTGCATGTCCAAATGGCGTATGGCCCAGATCATGTCCAAGGGCAATGGCATCCACCAGATCCTCATTCAGTCGTAGTGCCTTTGCAATGGTCCGGGCAAGCTGTGCAACTTCCAGTGTATGTGTCATTCTCGTCCTGTAATGGTCCCCTTCCGGAATCAAAAACACCTGGGTCTTCTGTTTCAATCTCCGAAATGATTTGCTGTGCAAGATCCTGTCTCGGTCTCTTTGGTAAACGGTCCTGATATCGCACTGCGCCTCTTCCTTGTCCCGCCCTTTTGAATTCCTGCTGAAGGATGCATATGGACTGAATATCGCAAATTCCAGTTCTTCCGTTTTTTCACGTATCGTCATATCCCCTTCACCTCTTTTACTATTATATTCTAAACATGCAGTATTTTTCCATTATTTTTCAAAATTTTTTCTATTTTTTCATAATTTTCTTATATTTGTCCACGGAAAAACTGCCACCATCCGTCAGGATAGATATAGCCCCGCTTTCCATCGTGGAAAAAATGGTACATCCTGCAGCTTTGAGGCGCTTTATAGTCTCCTCGGAGGGATGCCCATAGGGATTCTCTTTTCCACAGGAAACCACAGAAACCTGCGGACGGACCTTCTGTAAGAATTGTTCCGATGTGGCAGCGGCTGAGCCGTGATGTCCTACCTTCAGCACATCGGCTTTCAAAGACCATCCTGAGCCTGTGAGATTCTCCTCACCCTGTCCCTCCAGATCCCCGGTAAAAAGCATTTTAAATTTTCCGTAAGTCATCATCAAAACAAGGGAATCCTCGTTTTGTACTCCGGTCAGCCTATCCTTTGACGGTGACAGACAGGAAAAACTCCATGTTCCGTTTCCGATGCAGTCTCCCTCATCCACAGTGATCACCTTGATCTTTTTTTGGCAGGCCAGATTTTTCAGTTCTGAGAAGTCCTCCTTGTTTTCACATATTGGAAGGACGATTGTGGATACTGATATGCCATGAATATTCTTATCACCAAATCCGCACTCATAAGAATCCAGATATTCCTCCACTCCATTGATATGGTCTTTATCTGCATGGGTTAAAAAAATATAATCGATGGTCCTGATCCCATAATATTTCAGAGCCGGTTCGATAACGTATTCCCATATATTTCTCTCTGAAGAGCTGCCTCCGTCGATGAGGCAGTTTTCTCCGGTAGGCAGCATCACCAAAGAGCAGTCTCCCTGCCCCACATCAAGACAGATAATTTCTGCCTCTGTCCTTCTTTTATACAGCATAAGGAATAGGCAAAGCATGGTACAGCATATCCAGATTCCTCGCAGAACGAGTTTTCTGTATTTTATTTTTGATCCATCACGTATCTTCAAAACATGGAACAGTACGATAGCCCCTGCCAAAACCATATAATAAAGAAATATGCGAAACAAAGACGGACTGCCCGTGACAAAAACGGCTGAAGGGAAACACCTCTCCAACTGGCAAAGCCAATCAAATCCAGCCAGAATCAGGTTTACAGAAGCCGCTAAAAATATGCCTAATTTCACAGAGAACATGGCAGCTAATGATGCGGCAAGGCCAGATGACATCAAAACGGACATCAACGGTATAACAAGCAGGTTCATAAAGATACTCCAGGGTGATATCTGGCAGAAAAAATGCATCGTACACGGCAAAGTGCCAAGGTTCACAGACAAAGAGGTCAGAAGTGCTTTCCCGAAAGGATTTTTTACATCCCATGTTTTTTCCAGTACAGGATATAAGAAAGCCAATGATGAGATAGCTGAAAAAGAAAGTAAAAAGGAAGATTGAAAGATATTTTCCGGGTTCGTAATTGCCAATAAAGCAGCTGCTGTTACCAGAGCCGTAGCCATATCGTATTTTCGTCCCAGTACCTGCGATCCCAGCCATAAAAGAAACATGAGAAGTGCCCGTACCCCGGAGACACTGTTCCCTGACATCACACCATAGGCACATAGTACCAGAGCCGAAAATAAGGAAGACATAGCAAACCCGCAGCCTGTTTTCCGCAAAAACCTATAGACAGCCATTCCGATCAGGGAAATGTGCAGCCCTGAGATCGCTAAAACATGGGCAATTCCCCCTTCTTGGTATTGATCCTTCCACTGGTTTTCCAAGCCTCCCTTTTCTCCAAGGGTGATCGCCGAAATGATCTCTGCATAACGGCTGCCCAGAATTTTTCCATAGGAATGGTGGAATGCCGACCGGATGTGGTACAAAAACTGTTTCGCCGAGGCCGGCGGCCGGTATACCTTCTGTACATTCACCTCTTCCAGCATGCCAATAACCTTTTGCGACATATAAAAAGTTGAAGCATCGAACTGCCCAGGGTTAGAGTCTTCTTCATAGGAGGAAAAATTACCTTCCAACCAGAGCCTGTCTCCGGGCATAATGGTGTGATTTTTAATTGTAACATTGATTTTTATCTCAGAAGATAGAGATTTTTTAGATAAATCTTTTCTTTGAATGGTAAGATGATCCATAGAAAGGCGTACGCCTTTAGAAACTTCACTGCATTCTGATACGGTTCCCTGCACCAATAGGTGCTGTTCTGACTGTAGTTCTTCAGCCAAGGAAGATAGTTCAGATATATAAGGGGAACCGTTTTCACGGCTCCCCAGCTGATGCATAATAACCATATAAACGAGGAATGCAGCACAAAACCAAGCCAGTGGCCTATTCAATCATTTGTCACTCTCCCGTCAGCGAAGGATCAACTCCTACAGCCTGATTGCCTGATAATTCTCCGGATGCTTCACCTGATGTTTCTCCTGATGATTCTCCTAATGTTTCTTCCGATGATTCTCCTGCCGGTATTTCATCCTGCTGGATAAAATCCTGATTCATCACGAAAACCTGATTCAGGTCTATGGCATCCCGGAACTTCCCGTCGCTTTCCCCGTCAATCTCTATCCGTACTCCGGATATACTGTCGCAGGTCTCACAGATGGAATTGACGATAGCATACAAGGCCGCTTCCGCATCCAGTGGACTCTCTGAAGGTTTTTTGTTGATCTCACTGTCAAAATTGACGGTACAGATCCCATTTTGGATATATACATTCTGGATCCGTACATCGCCGGTCATCACCGGGCTGAGGCCGGACTCATCCGGGCCCTCTATCAGCTGCTCTACCACCACCCGCTCCAATACCATGTTGCTGGAATAATGGAGGTTTCTTGTTTCTTTTTTGAGCAGGTCCCCCGACTCATTTGCAAAATACAAAATCAAAGTAGCATACTGATAGGAATTTATCCCTCCTTCTTTTGTGTCAATAAAAGTATTGGCATCCATAGGAGGTACCAGTTCCCCATCGTCATCCCGCAGCTGTTCCTTTTCCACCGTGATCATGATCTTCGTCACGCCCGGAATCTGGGAAAAGGTTTTTACCACAGCCGCCCGCAGCAATATCTCATTTGTATTGCTTAAGTCATAATATTCTTTTGAAAAATCAATGCGAAGCGCATCGATCCCTCGCTCATAGCCATTTACTTTTACATCGTTAGGCAGCGCACTGGAATATCCGGCGGGAGGAGTCTCCAGCTGCTCCAGCAGCTCATCCATCATTTCCTCAAATGTCTGTGCTGAAGGACTGTAATTGACCTCCATAAGGCGCGTACCTGTGGAATTTACATAATAAATCTTATAGCTGTTCTCTTCTTCCTGCTTTTTTCCGCAGCCGAAAAGCAATAAAGCCATGGCCGCAAGCAGACAGAAAAGCGTTCTTTTTATTTTCACCAAATGCCCCCTGTCCCTGTTGGCCTACGGTACGTATTTCAAAGGAATGCGCACGGTAAAAGTAGTGCCTTCCCCTTCTTTACTATAGACCTTGATCGCACCGTGGTGCATAAGCACCGCACTCCTAGTAATGGCAAGCCCAAGTCCTGTTCCGCCGATCTCTCTGGAGTGTGATTTATCCACACGGTAAAACCTTTCAAAAATATGTTCCTGATCTTCTTCCGGAATACCCATACCGGAATCTTCCACCTTGACATAGAAGTATTTGCTATCGATATTCAGTGACACATGCACCCAGCCGTTTTCCTGATTGTACTTGATTCCATTTTCGATCAAGTTGGACAGGGCAAGTGTCAGCTTCGTCTCATCTACTTCTGCTAAGATCGGTTTAAAGCTTTCCAGTACAAGTTCCACATTTTTCTTTGCCGCAATGGGACGCAGACGTTTTAAGATCAGTTCAATGAGCTGGTTGATATTCGTCTCCTGAATGTTGATATCAGCAGATTTCTTGTCCATCTTCACAAGGGAAAGAAGGTCTGTAATGATCTTATTTTCCCTGTCGATTTCTTCGGCAATATCACCCATGAATTCCTTGTAGAGCTCCACCGGCACATCGTCTTGTGCTAATAGGGAATCCGCAAGCACCTTCATGGACGTAATAGGAGTTTTTAGCTCATGGGACACATTCGAAACAAATTCTTGTCTGGAATCTTCCTGGATCTTCATACGGTTCAGCATACGGTTGTACGCTTCCGACAAAAGCTTCGTCTCCGTATAGTCAGGAATGGAAATCTCCTGCTCCGTCACACCGCCTCTCACTTCCTCCAAAGAACGGGTGATCTTTCCAAAAGGCTTCGTCAGCATTCTGGCCAGATAAAAAGCAGCTGCAAGGATCATGATCGTCAACACCCACTGCAGGATCAAAACAGTATTGCTAAGCGCATCCTTTCCGTCTTTTACGTCTTGTGTAGAAAGACTGACGATCATAATGCCATCTGTATCTTTCGTCTTAGGATTCTTGATAGGGAGCGTAAGCTCCAAAAATTCATTTTCTTTGTTGTAATTTGTAGAATCAGTGCCTAAAAAGCACTGCAGTACTTCCTCCGAGATGATCACTTTGTCTTCGTCTATTTCATAAGTATCCCTGACGATCCGGAAATTACTGTTTACAATGATCACCCGACCGCTGTAGATATTTGCCAGCTGCACCAGCTGCTTGTCTACCTGCGGGTTCGATGACACATCCTGTACATATCCGGAGCTTGCCACCTGATCGATGATCTGCTGGCACTGGCTTTGGATCAAAGAGCTTTTCTGGATAATGCTCTGGTTTTCATAATTTTCCAAAATAACGTATTTCATCAAAAAGATAGGAATCAAGCCCACAAGGATCACGATGATAAAAATACGTGCACGGAGGCTTTTGAGATATTTTAATACTTTTTCCTTAATGCTGGAAATAATAACCCACTCCCCACTTCGTATGTACGTATTTTGGCTCACTCGGATTTTCTTCGATCTTCTCCCTCAGTCTCCTGATATGGACATCCACTGTCCTGACATCACCGGGATACTCGTATCCCCACACAATATTCAGGAGATTTTCCCTGCTGTACACTTTATTGGGATTAAAGACAAGGAGCTCAAGCACATCAAATTCTTTTGCAGTGAGATTAACTTCCTTTCCTGCCACACTGACTCTTCTTCCTTCACAATCAATAGCCAGATCCCCTACCTCGACGATCTTGCCCTTTGGCTCTGCTGTTGTTTTCTGGGAAGTTCTCCTAATAATGGCTTTCAGGCGGGCCTTTACTTCCAAAATATTAAATGGCTTCGTAATATAATCGTCAGCCCCGTACTCAAGGCCAAGGATTTTATCCATATCATCGCCTTTTGCCGTCAGCATCACGATGGGCACGTCTGAAAACTCTCTTACCTGCTGGCAAACCTCCAGGCCGTCAAGCTTCGGAAGCATGAGGTCCAAAAGAATAATGTCATACTCTTTCTCTTTTGCCATGCGGACAGCTTCCTCTCCGTCATAGGCACAGTCCACTTCCATATCATCCTGTTCCAGACTGAAACGGATACCTTTTACAATCAGTTTTTCGTCGTCTACTACCAGAACTTTTTTACCCATGCTTACACTCCTTCATCTCTATCTCATATCTATTATGTTTTTATTTTATCTTCAATTTTAGAATACACAGCCTGCTTAATTCCGGGAATCTTCTGGATCTCCTCTATGGACTGGAAAAGCCCGTGCTCCCTGCGGTAGGAAATAATGGCTTCCGCTTTCGCCTCTCCGATCCCCGGAAGGCTCATCAGCGTATTCTTATCTGCCGTGTTGATATTGACTTTTCCGTCATCTTCGCCAGATACTTCCTCCTCGTGGTCCTCCTCTGACATCAGCTGGGTCTCTTCCTTTGAAAAAACGTAAAGCTTCTGGCCATCCGCTACGTAATCAGCCTGATTCAGCCAGCACTGGTCCGCATTTTCTGAAAAACCGCCGGCCAGCTCAATCGCTTCAAATACTCTCATATTCTCCCGGATAGGATAAACCCCCGGATGAAGCACTGCCCCGCAAACATAAACGTAACCCGGCTGTGTTTCCTTTTGAAGGACCTCTTTTTCTGTATAAATCTCGGAAACAGTCTCGGTCTGCGTAACTACACCCGTCACATACGTCTCTTTCGGGGAACTGCACCCCAGTAGAGAAAAAAACAACGCAAATAACAGGACTGCTTCCAGTCCTTTCTTTCTATTTTTCATATAATTCCCGCAGCTTCACGATGCAGGATTCTCTCGCGCATTATTATTTTAACGAAAAAGTAAAAATTTTGCAATGTTTTTTTCATTTTCCTATAAACACTGCCACACTTCTGGGCCGCATGATAAATTCTTTTGTGATCCGGATCGCCTCTCCTTCCGGATAAAAATATCTGCCCCTTCCATCCCCGTAGGTATTGACGCAAAGATGCCAGAATAAAGGCCTTGGAAGGCTGGGCAGTTTGATCTCCACATCCTCCCAATGCGTATTTAACACCACATAGACCAGGTCATCCCGGCCCTTTTCCGTATTATATCCTGCAAAACATACTCCGAAAGTCTTTGTATCTCCGGCAATAGGGCTGCAATCGGCCCAGATATTGTATGTGTGTAAAGGTTCCAAGCCGCAGACAGCACTGGGAAGCATTTTCCTGATAACAGGATGGGCGTGTCGAAATGCGATCATATACCGGAAAAATTCAAAAAGCTCCCTGTTCTTCTCCAGTCTTGTCCAATCCAGCCAGGAGCACTCGTTGTCCTGACAATAGCAGTTGTTATTTCCGAACTGTGTATTTCCAAACTCATCCCCCGCCAAAAACATAGGCGTTCCCCTGCTGCATAACAGCACAGTACATGCATTCCTTATCATCCGGTAGCGGAGTGTTAAAACCTCCGGATTATCCGTCTCTCCCTCTGCGCCGCAGTTCCAGCTCCTGTTGTCATCGCTTCCATCCGTATTATTCCATCCATTTTCCCAATTATGCTTTTCATTGTATGCGTACAGGTCATATAAGGTAAACCCGTCATGACAGGTGAGGAAATTGACACAGGAATTGTATCCTGCATAGTTCCCTTTGTAGTCCGGATAATGGCCTCCGTACATATCGCCGGAACCACAGATGCTGGAAGCTGCGTTCCGCGCCTCCCAGGAATCTCCCTTCAAGTAACCACGCAGGGTGTCGCGGTATCTGCCATTCCACTCCGCCCATCTTTTACTTGCCGGGAAGCTGCCCACCTGATACATGCCCCCTGCATCCCAGGCCTCAGCGATCAGCTTTACATTAGCCAGAACGGGATCATAGGCAAGGCTCTTCAATAATGGCGGATTGTTCATAGGGGATCCATCGGTATTCCTTCCTAAAATACTGGCAAGGTCAAACCGGAAACCATCTACCCGGTAGCTTACAGTCCAATAACGCAGACATTCCAGGATCAGCTGCTGGACAATGGGATGATTGCAGTTCAGCGTATTTCCGCACCCGCTGAAATTGTAATAATTCCCGTCCGGTGTCAGCATGTAATAAATCTTATTGTCAAATCCTTTAAAACAAAACATAGGGCCTTTTTCATTTCCCTCTGCCGTGTGGTTAAAGACCACATCCAGGATCACTTCTATACCGTTTTCATGCAGTTCCCGAATCAGTTCTTTTAATTCCGTACCCTCTTTATTGTATTCCTCTGCAGAAGTATAGCTTGTATTCGGCGCAAAAAAGCCCACCGTATTGTAACCCCAGTATTCCAGCAGATGCTTTCCGTCAACCTCCCGGGTGTTCATCGTCTCGTCAAATTCAAAAATAGGCATCAGTTCTACCGCATTGACTCCAAGCTCTTTTAAATACGGGATTTTTTCCATCAGCCCTGCAAATGTCCCTTTATGTTCCACCCCGGAGCTTTCATGCTTCGTAAATCCTCTCACGTGGAGCTCGTAAATGACAAGATCGCTCATTTCCTGCTTAGACTGAGGCATATCACCCCAATCAAAGGAGTCTTTTACCACACGAGCATGGTAATTCTTTTCTGTCTTTTCCCCCCACACGCGCTGTCCGGCTACCGCCCTTGCGTACGGATCCAACAAAACAGCGTTTTTGTCAAACAGCTGTCCTTTTTGTGGATCATAAGGTCCGTCGATCCGATATGCGTACTCAAACTCTTCAATGTTCAGGCCGAATACAATCATGGAATACACATCACCGATCTTATAGGCTTCCGGGAACGGAAGCACTGCATAAGGTTCATCTTCTCCTCTGTGGAATAAAAGGAGCTCACAGGATGTACCGTAATGGGTGTGGACTGTAAAATTCACCCCACAGGGCAGCGCCGTAGCCCCATTCATATCAAACATACCGGGACGCACCGGAAATCCCGCAATCTCCCCCATGGGAGAAATGGAAACCGGAAGCTCCAGATCTAATTTTAATTTCTGGCTGTAAAATTTCAATGCTTAACCTCCAAAATGCCGTTCTCATTTGTCCTTCTGTTTTTCATAACCTCTACATTTTACCACTTAAAGATGATAATGCCAACAATTGAAATAAGCATCCCGATGGCTTTTCTCCATTCAAAGGGCTGTTTTTCCACGCCAAAGATCCCCAATAATTCAATAACGTATGCTACGATCAGCTGTGACACCACGATCAGCATCGCTGCCCTAGCCGGTCCTAAAGATCCCATCGCCTTTACAACAGTCACTGTGATAAGTGCCCCCAGTACACCGGAAAGCAGCATATACTTTTGTTCTACAGCGCCAAGCCGTAAAAAGGATGTCCGGTCTGTCACCAGCCACACTCCAAGACAAACGAGAAGGGCTGTAAACTGCACAAAAGCAGACGATACCCAAAGGCTCGTCTGCTTCGTCACTTCTGTGTTGAATACTCCCTGAACACTCATAAGTGCGCCGGAAAACAGCGCAATAAGAAATCCCCACATACACTCACTCCGTTCTCACATTTTTTACATCTCTGTGAGTATATGCGTTTCTCTTTTCTTTTATTCATAGGCTTTTATACCCTCACGCACCAGCTCCAGTTCTGAGAGGAAAATACAATTGGGAATACGGTTTTCCCTGACCTGCTCCATACAGTCGTCAAAATCAAACCATTTCACTTCTGAGACTTCTTCCTTTTGCAGGATAAAATCC
>JALFIB010000165.1 GCA_022776305.1 Lachnospiraceae bacterium | reverse complement strand
TTTCCTACGGAACAAATAAAAGGGCCGGGGAGATACGTGTTTTCCGTGATTGATGTGATTGAAGTGATACAAAAGGAATATCCAAGCCTTGAGATCAATAATTTAGGAGAGGCAGATTTTATTTTTACAGTGGAAAAAGAGAAAAAATGGCCTGAGTTTGTCAGTTGGGCGAAAACGGTTTTTGTCTGTTTATTGGCTTTTGCCGGTGCCTCCTTTTCCATTATGGCTTTTAACAATGATGTGGGGATCACAAAGCTATTTGGACAGTTATACCAGATCTTTACAGGTGAGAAGTCAAATGGTTTTACCGTGCTGGAAATCTCTTATTCCGTAGGCGTGGGACTTGGGATCTTGATCTTTTTCCATCATTTTGCCCGGAAAAAGAATGTATCTGACCCAACGCCCCT
Organism: Lachnospiraceae bacterium; assembly: GCA_022776305.1. Taxonomy (GTDB): domain Bacteria; phylum Bacillota; class Clostridia; order Lachnospirales; family Lachnospiraceae; genus Choladousia. Next base: position 9,679 of record JALFIB010000165.1, on the reverse strand, counting down.
TGAGGTAGAGATGAGGACGTATGAAGATGAGATTGACACGACCATGATCGAATCAGGTGGACGGTGTGCAAAGCATTCACAAAAGGGAAGATGACACAATAAATACCAGAAAGAAATATCAAGAAGAAATATCAGAATGAAATACCAGAAGGAGCACTTTTAAAGTGGAGCGAGGAACAAAACACTATGGAGAGATGCTTCTTGGAATATATAAAATATCTTGGCGGGAGGAAAAGCATGGAACACGTACTGCTAACTATAATAGGATTTTCTGCAGGCTTTATCGTTGCGGGAGGAGTGGTCGCCCTGATGGTGGGGCTGGGCATTATCACACGATTTATCGGTGTCACCCATACGGGAAAACATGTGCGGTATTTTGAAGATGCTATTTTGCTCGGAGCAGTTGTGGGGACAATTCTGACGGTGTACGAAGTGAGCCTCCCGCTTGGCGCATGGATCCTTGCTGTGGGCGGATTGTTTATGGGAATTTTTGTGGGAGGATGGATCTTGGCTTTGGCAGAGGTGATCAATGTATTTCCTGTGTACTGCAGGCGATTGGGGATCACAAAAGGACTCAGCTGGATCGTGATCTCTATTGCAGCGGGAAAAACACTGGGATCTCTCCTTCTCTTTTTCATGAGATGGGGCAAAGGATAGAGCGTGACATTCTGGAAAGACCGTGATAAACTGTTACCGGAGTTTTGGTTTCAGGATAGGAGATTACAGGATATGAAAACACAAAAAGAATTAAGGGAACAGCTTCGGCAGATCGACCATAAAGGATATAAAGCGTATAAAGTGCTGGAGGGGGAATATGAGTTTGGTACATACCGTCTTTGCATTGACCATGTGCAGGGAGATCCCTTTGCCACTCCGTCCAGAGTGAGGATCCTTTACTACAATAAGGAAAGTGTTCCGGCAGAATATATAGGGGGAAAATACAGGAAAACGGCTGTGGAAGATGCACTTTTACGCCGTCTCCACAGAAACCTTCGCATTTGCGGGGATAAGGAGAGGAAAGGCTCGGGAAAAAGCGGGCTGGTAACTGCCTGTAAAACAGGGCAGGAAATTTTGGAGCGGACAGCAATGCGCGTCACCAAAGAGTATATTGAGGCGAGGATCGAAGTGGGATTCCCGGCATTTGGGCGTACCATTGCGGCAGGTGCTCTGGCTGATATTTTGTTTGACCTGCTTCCGGAGGTGGTCAAGAGAACCTTTGATCCGCAAAGATCTCTTGCAAAAGAACTGGAAGATGCTGTATTTCTGGCAGATGACCAGCAGTATATCCGGAATCAGTTAAAAGAACAGGGATTGGTTGCTTTTGTTGCTGACGGCTCCGTACTTCCAAGGGAAAGCGGTGTTTCTCAAAAACCTATGAAATCTGCCGTTGTGTTCCAAAGTCCTGCCAGCCTTGCAGTGGACATGGATCTTCCCCACCGCGGAAAGGTGCGAGGAATGGGTATACGGCGGGGGATCACTGTGGTGGTCGGAGGAGGATTCCATGGTAAATCTACGCTATTAAAATCTTTGGAGCGGGGCGTTTATAACCACATCGCAGGAGATGGCCGTGAATTGGTGATTACGGAAGAGAGCGCTTACAAGCTTCGGGCTGAAGAAGGACGGTGTATCCACCAGACGGATATTTCCATGTTTATCAGCAATCTGCCCACAAAGGCAGATACTACATCTTTTTCTACGGAAAACGCCAGCGGAAGTACATCACAGGCAGCGAATACTATGGAAGCCCTTGCATCAGGAAGCAGCCTCCTGCTAATAGATGAGGATACGTCGGCTACCAACTTTATGATCCGCGACGAGAGGATGGCAAAACTGGTATCAGATGAGAAAGAGCCCATCACCCCGTTTATCCGGAAAGTAAGAAGCTTGTATGAAGATCTGGGGATCTCCACCGTTCTGGTGGCAGGAAGTTCCGGGGATTTTCTGGCTGTCGCCGATACTGTGCTGCAAATGGACTGCTACGTGGCAAAGGATGTGACAGGGCGTGCAAAGGAGCTTGCATCACCGCTAATCGAAGAGAAAACCAAGAGGAATTTGTGGATAAAGAAGCCGGTATCGAAAAAACGTGTGGAAAAAGCGAAGGTACATGGATGGGATACCATAAGCCTTGACAAGATGGAGATCGATCTGCGGTATATGGAGCAGATCGTGGATGAAAGCCAGACGGCAGCCCTTGCTTATATTATGCAGTATGTTCTGGAACGCCTTGCCGATGGCAAAAAGAGTGCGGTAGACCTTGCAGAGGAAGTATCCCGAAAGTTGGAAAAAGAGGGGATCCTTTCTGTTACACCGAAAAATTATGGGGCAGGACCAGCTTCCATGGTGCGCAGGCAGGAGATCCTGTCCTGTCTTGGAAGATACAGGCTGCTGTAAAAAATAAGGATTTTTGAGGAAAAACCTCTGAAAATGAAAAAATAATGTAAAACCTTGGAAAGACAGGGGTTGATTTTTTCTGGCAGAGATGATATGGTGATATTGCTCATATGACTGACGGAAGTGGAATACCGGCGGATGCGATACCAGCCGCCGGGCAACCACAGGGAGTATGAGTCTTAGGAAGCCGACCGTCTGGGCATGTAGAGATGTCTGGAGTCCGGCTTTTTTTCATGTCATAGGAAAAAATTCAGAGACACAAAACAACAAACAGAACAAAAAACGCGGGGAATGCGCCCTCAAGGAGAAAAGGAGAGAAGACCATGGAAATGATTTCTTTGGAAAAGGAACTGAAAGAAAACAGCTACCCGGGCAGAGGAATTGTAATTGGCAGATCGGCAGATGGGACAAAGGCAGTGACAGCATATTTTATTATGGGCAGAAGTGAAAACAGCAGGAACAGAGTTTTCGTTCCGGACGGGGAAGGGATCCGTACACAGGCATTTGACCCTTCTAAGCTGGTAGATCCGAGCCTGATCATTTATGCGCCGGTGCGTGTACTTGGCAACAAAACAATTGTGACCAACGGTGACCAGACAGATACCATTTATGAAGGAATGGACCGCCAGATGACTTTTGAGCAGGCACTTCGCAGCCGCGAGTTTGAGCCGGACGCTCCCAACTATACACCGCGTATTTCCGGTATCATGCACGTTGAGGGCGGAAAATACAGCTATGCACTGTCTATTTTGAAGAGCAACAATGGAAATCCCGAGTCCTGTAACCGCTATACCTTTGCATATGAAAATTGTGCAGCAGGAGAAGGACACTTTATCCATACGTACAAATGCGACGGCAATCCGCTTCCAAGCTTTGAAGGGGAGCCGAAGCTGGTAGCTATCCCGGATGATATGGATGCATTTACAGATATGCTCTGGAACAGCTTAAATGAAGACAATAAGGTATCTTTGTTTGTGCGCTACATTGATATTGCCACAGGCGCTTATGAGACAAAGATCGTGAACAAAAACCAGTAATCCAACACAGGAAAAGGAGAGGACATTATGAAAGAATTAGCATTAAAATACGGATGCAACCCAAACCAGAAGCCTTCACGCATTTATATGGCAGACGGTAGTGAGCTTCCTATCAAAGTACTTTCCGGAAGACCGGGATATATCAATTTCCTTGATGCTTTCAACGGATGGCAGCTTGTGAGAGAGTTAAAAGAAGCCACAGGGCTTCCGGCTGCAACCTCTTTTAAACACGTTTCTCCGGCAGGAGCAGCAGTAGGACTTCCTCTTGATGAGACACTGGCAAAGATCTACTGGGTAGATGATTATGAGAATCTTTCCCCACTTGCCTGTGCATATGCGAGAGCAAGAGGCGCTGACCGCATGTCTTCCTTCGGGGATTTCATTTCCCTTTCCGATGTGTGTGATAAAGATACAGCCCTTTTGATCAAGAGAGAGGTGTCTGACGGTGTGATCGCACCGGGATATACAGAGGAAGCGCTGGAAATCCTGAGAGAGAAAAAGAAAGGCAACTACAATGTGATCCAAATCGATGAAAATTATCGTCCGGAACCTATTGAACACAAGCAGGTATACGGCATCACATTTGAACAGGGGCGTCAGGAGCTGAAGATCGACGATGCACTTCTCTCCAATTTTGTCACAGAGAAAAAAGAGATTCCCGCTGAGGCTCTCATGGATCTGAAGATTGCCCTTATCACATTGAAATATACACAGTCCAACTCCGTATGTTACGTAAAAGGCGGACAGGCAATCGGAATCGGTGCAGGCCAGCAGTCACGTGTACATTGTACACGCCTTGCAGGACAGAAAGCAGACAACTGGTTCCTCCGCCAGTGCCCGAAGGTGCTGGATCTTCCGTTCTCTGACAAGATCACTCGTGCAGAGCGCGACAATGCCATTGATGTATACATTGGTGCGGAATATATGGATGTCCTTGCTGACGGTGCATGGGAGAAAGTATTTACCGAGAAGCCGGAAGTATTTACAGCAGAGGAAAAGAGGGCTTGGCTTGACAAGATGCAGGGTGTATCATTGGGATCTGATGCCTTCTTCCCGTTCAGCGACAATATTGAGCGCGCGCACAAATCAGGTGTAGCTTATATCGCCCAGCCGGGCGGATCTGTCCGCGATGAGGACGTGATTGCTACCTGCAATAAATACGATATGGCGATGGCATTTACGGGAATCAGGCTGTTCCACCACTAATCCACAATTTGCCCCATAGAAATAAGAAAGTAAAATAGAAAGGGCCGATGCTAAAAAAGGCATCGGTCTTTTTTCGCCTAAAAATGGATGACATCTTTGGTATTTGCGTTATATAATGATGTTAAAGTCAAAAGATGCCATACGGATTGTTTCGTGCTTTGCACTCCCACAATCCGGCCCAATATTCGGATATCGTGGGGTATGCACCCCACTTTTATCCTCATATTTGGGCGGGGCATTAAGTCATATAACCTCTCATGCGCAAGCGCATCGCGGTTAATGACTTTTGCCTCTGGCATCATTAAAATAAAAATTTTAAACTCACAGTGATGTATGGATAAGGACGAAACGGTCAAATATAAATACAGAAGCAGAAAGTGAGGGAAAAAGAAATGAAATCATTTTGCTATGTAATAAAAGATGAAGTGGGACTTCATGCGAGACCGGCAGGCCTTTTAGCCAAAGAGGCGAGGAAATTCCAGAGTAAGATTACATTGACTGCAGAGGGAAAGACAGCGGTAGCTACACATCTGATGATGCTGTTGAGTATGGGCGTGAAAAAAGGAACGGAAGTTACGGTGACCATAGACGGAGATGACGAGACAGAGGCATATACGGCAATGGAAAAGTTCTTCTCGGAAAATTTGTAAAAAGACGAGGACAAGGGTATGGAACAGTATAAGGGAAAATCGATTTTCTCAAAGACAACTATGGGAAAGATTTTTTTCTACGAGAAAAAGGCTTCTGTGGTAACAAGGGAGAAAATTACGAATCCACAGTCTGAGATAGAGCGTGTGGATGCTGCAAGGAAAATAGCCATTGACCAGCTTTCTTGTTTGTACGAAAAAGCAGTGAAAGAAGTAGGGGAATCCGGGGCAGCAATTTTTGAGGCCCACCAGATGATTTTGGACGATATCGATTATTGCGAATCCATTCATACAATGATCCGGCAGGAGCACGTAAATGGGGAATATGCGGTGGCTGTCACCGGAGACAATTTCTCACAGATGTTTGCCAGCATGGACAATGATTATATGAGGGAGAGAGCGGCAGATGTCAAGGATATTTCTGAGCGGGTGATTCGGATCTTATGCGGACAGGAAAAAAATAGGAATGAATTAAAAGAGCCGGTGATCTTAGTGGCAGATGACCTTGCTCCCAGTGAAACTGTGCAGATGGATAAAACGAAGCTGCTTGGTTTTATCACAGAGCATGGCTCCTCCAATTCCCATACGGCCATATTAGCCCGCACCATGGGAATCCCTGCAGTGATCGGTGTTCCCATAAAAAGGGAATGGGATCATAAAATGGCCATTATCGATGGGTATCAAGGAAAAGTGATCATTGATCCGGATGAGGAGCAGGTTGCCAAGGCGAAGGCTCAGATCGAGGAACAGGAAAACAGAGACCAGCTTTTGAAAAAGCTGAAGGGACAGAAAACAGTTACAAAAAGCGGAAAGGAAATTAAGTTGTATGCCAACATCGGAAGTGTGTCTGATACAGCCGATGCCCTGCTGAACGATGCCGAGGGAATCGGGCTGTTCCGAAGTGAATTTTTGTATCTGGAAGCCAGCGATTATCCTACGGAAGAGGAACAGTTTCAGGCATATAAAGTTGTGGCACAGAACATGGCAGGGAAAAAGGTGATCATCCGGACTCTTGACATCGGTGCAGACAAAAAAGTGGATTATTTCGGTCTGGACCATGAAGAAAACCCTGCAATGGGATATCGGGCAATCCGTATCTGCCTGACCCGGCAGGAGATCTTTAAGACCCAGCTCCGGGCGATCCTTCGTGCCAGTGCTTTTGGAAACATCGGGATCATGTTCCCTATGATCATTTCCGTGGATGAGGTCATAAGGAGCAAAGCCCTTCTGGAAGAAGTGAAAGAGGAATTAAAGGCCATGGATATAGCTTGTGGGGATGTGGAGGTCGGCGTTATGATCGAGACCCCTGCGGCAGTGATGATCAGTGAATCATTGGCAAAAGAGGTTGACTTTTTCAGCATCGGCACCAATGACCTGACCCAGTATACACTGGCCATTGATCGGCAGAATTTAAAGTTGGATGAGTTTTATGATGCACATCATCCGGCTGTCTTGGAAATGATCCGGATGACTATTGAAAATGGCCATAAAGGCGGTGTCTGGGTAGGAATCTGCGGGGAACTTGGGGCTGATATGGAATTGACAGAACAGTTTGTGAAAATGGGAGTTGATGAGCTGTCGGTATCCCCTTCTTTCATACTGCCCATCCGCGAAATGATCCGGAATGTAGAATAATTTAACCGAATCAAGTAAGTCCCCCACTACAAATGTGCAGAGCATTAAGTGGCGGGTGAGGACTTGCTTGTATCAGGTGGGGGACAAGCCCAACCTGATAAACTGCGAAGCAGTTATTCGGTTATGAGTAAGTAGCGAAGCGGATTGCGAATATCCGCTTGACTCTGATGCTTTTGTTAAGGGATAAAAAAGTATACTTTGAACATTCTTGAGGTTATACAAAAAAGGCGCTCTGGAATACGACGGAAGAAAAACTTTCGCGTGCCAGAGCGCTTATTTGTGCTATAGGGAATTGCGATTCCTATAGCGAAAATTTCTATTCTACAAAGCGTATCTCGCTTTTTGTTAACGGGCTTTCCGTGCATCTAGAGATGCTTCAATAAAACCGCGGAACAGCGGATGGGGGCGGTTGGGACGGGATTTCAGTTCCGGATGGGCCTGTGTTGCTAAGAAGAACGGATGGTCCTTCAGCTCGATCATCTCAACAATGCGTCCGTCCGGTGAAATGCCGGATAAGGTCATACCGCTGTCTGTGAGGATCTTGCGGTAGTCATTGTTTACTTCATAGCGGTGCCTATGGCGCTCGTGAATCTCTTCCTGCCCGTAAAGCTGGTAAGCTTTTGTAGTCTTGTCGAGAATGCAGGGGTAGGAGCCAAGGCGAAGTGTTCCGCCGATATCCTCCACTCCGTTCTGGTCCGGAAGCAGTGCGATGACCGGATGGGGAGTCTGGGGATCCAGTTCAATACTGTGGGCTGTCTCCAAACCGGCTACATCACGTGCAAACTCTACGATGGAAAGCTGCATGCCAAGGCAGAGGCCGAGGAATGGAATCTTATTTAAACGGGCATAGCGGATCGCTTCGATCTTGCCTTCTATGCCGCGGTCACCAAAGCCGCCGGGGACAAGGATGCCGTCCATATCTTTCAGGATCTCCGATACGTTTTCCCGTGTCACCTCTTCTGAGTTGATCCAGTGGATATTGACAACGGCATGGTTGGCGATTCCGCCGTGTTTTAAAGCTTCCACAACACTGATATATGCGTCATGGAGCTGGATATATTTACCTACAAGGGCAATGTCCACTTCGCAGGTGGGCGTATGCAGTGCCTCTACCATTGCTTTCCAATCTTCAAGGTCCGGTTCCGGGCAATCAAGATGGAGGCATTCGCAAGCTACCTGTGCAAGCCTTTCCTGTTCCATGGCAAGGGGTGCTTCATACAAATACTCCACATCCAGATTCTGGAGTACATGGGAGCTTGGCACGTTGCAGAATAAGGCAATCTTGTCTTTTAATCCCTGATTCAAGGGATGTTCGGAACGGCAGACAAGGATATCAGGCCAGATACCCATTCCCTGCAAAGCTTTTACACTGGCCTGAGTAGGCTTCGTCTTCATCTCTCCGGAAGCCTTTAAATATGGGATCAAGGTCACATGGAGCAAAATCGCGTTTTCATGGCCGATATCATGCTGGAACTGGCGGATCGCCTCAAGGAAAGGCTGGCTTTCGATATCACCTACCGTGCCGCCCACTTCGATGATGGCGATCTGCGTTTCATCGGTAGAGTAGTCACGGTAAAAACGGCTTTTGATCTCATTTGTGATATGGGGGATGACCTGAACGGTTCCTCCGCCGTAGTCACCGCGGCGTTCTTTGTGGAGAACGGACCAATAGATCTTACCGGTGGTGACATTGGAATTCTTATTTAAACTTTCGTCAATAAAACGTTCATAATGTCCCAAGTCAAGGTCTGTTTCAGCACCGTCATCTGTGACGAACACTTCGCCGTGCTGGATGGGATTCATAGTTCCGGGGTCAATGTTGATGTATGGATCAAATTTCTGCATGGTAACTTTGTAGCCCCTTGCTTTCAGAAGCCTTCCGAGAGATGCAGCCGTGATTCCCTTTCCGAGACCGGAAACGACGCCGCCTGTTACAAAAACGTATTTTACTGGCATGGGTTTTCCTCCTAAAAAAAGAATACAGAAGCCTAACCAAGCCCCCGTTGGCCTGATTGTCTTCTGCATGACTATAGATTTATTAACATAAATAATTTCTATATTATACACCTATCTCTCAAGAAAATCTACGGTTTTTTTCAAGAAATTTAGAAAACATTTGTTTCAAAATATTTATTTAACTGGTAAATTTTCTGGCTTTCAAAAACATATATTATGATTGCTGACCAATGAAAGCTATGTTATACTGGTTCCACGGAAAGTCAGAGCACATAAAAGGCGGCCTGCCCTCCATGTTTCGGAGGGGCTAACCCTCCAGACTGAAGAGGAAGGAGGGCGATGCCAATGATTACATATTCGGATTTAATCCAATTTTGTATTTTCATTGTCGTTCTCGTAGGATTGTGTTATACAATCTTCGGGAAAAGAAAATAGCCGCCACTACTGCCAATAGTGACGGCTGCTTGTAAAAAGTAGCATTTGTTATTATTTGAGGGTAGGCCATGTCTCTGGCTTTCCCTTTCTCTATTCTTAATATACCACTTCTGGTAGCAGGGCGCAAGAGGCAAGCTCAAAATTGGTTACCAATTGTAAAACTGGAAAATGAATTGGAACAGCAGAATCTTAAGACCGATTTTGTCTGTAAATACGTTATTCTTCACGAGATCTTCACATGAATTTAGAAAACATTTATATTTCTGGTATTGATTTATGCGTTTGGGATATTTATAATGTAATCTATGTGAGTCTGTAAAATAGACAGCAGTATCTATTCATTAGAAACTGCACTCCGATAGGAGAATATGA
>JALFIB010000160.1 GCA_022776305.1 Lachnospiraceae bacterium | reverse complement strand
GTACCGATGTTCTTTTGCAAAAAAATCAGCCTGCTTTAGATTTGCATAAAAAGTCGCAGCCAGCGTATTGATAAACTGGCCATACACAGAGTAAAGAGCCTCAAAAGCATTTCTACGCAAAACCCGGTCCTTACTCTGCATGAAGGAAATATAATTTCCCACAGTCAGTACTCTTTTTGTTCCCTCTGTATCTTCTACTTCCGGAAAACGGATATCTGCATTGTTAAACATGGAAAAAATGTTGGACGGAGATTGTCCCAATTCTCCCGCTCTGGCAAGAAGAGCTTCTTTTTCATCATCCAGCACATGTGCCTTCTGTCTTACGATCTGCAAAATGAAACGCTTGTATTTTGCCATTTTTTCCCTTTCGAAAGCATTTTCCGGAAGAGACAAAAGCTCCGGCTCCATCCACGAAACAGCCTGAGACAAATTTGACGCAATAATCTGCATCTCACCGCTCATCTGCTGGTATTTTGGGTTTGTGGTATCTTCATGGTACTTTTGGAACGCATACACATACAAAGATTCAAAGACCTCGTTCATCTGCTCATACAACTGAAGTGTTTTTAACAGTTCCGGTTCTCCTTTTCCAAGGCTTCCTTTCATAGACGAAAATTCTTCCATCATACATGATAATTTTTCCGCATCTTCCTGAAAGAGTTCTTCTGTGGCATAAAGATCCTGCATGTTCCATGTATCTTCTGTTTTTTGCTGTTCTCTGTTGATCACACTATTCTGGTCCATATGATGCCTCCTGTTTCATTTATCCTGATGACATATATATGCCGAATATTTTTTCAAGTACGCTACCGGCGTACTTGCCGCGAGGCGTACGCTCTGAAGGAGCTTTCATCTGCGCGGCGCTTGATTCTCTTGCGATCCCTTTGTCAGGACCGCTGCGCGGTGTCGGCAAGTATGATTATCCTAACAGATTCTCCTTGTTCTGGCAAGGCAGGAAAAAAGCTGGCGGGCTTTGCAGATTGCACCGCAAAATCCGCCAGCAGTCTATTTAAGATTACCGTTCTTCCCTGAAATACGGGATCCCCAGACCCTCCGGAGGCTGGTTTTCCTTCTTCTTCCGGAAGCTTGTGATCACAAGCACAATGATGGTAACAACGTAAGGAAGGGCCTTAAATACTTCCTGCATACTTCTGCCCAATCCCGGAATATAAAGATACAAGATATATAATGCTCCGAAGAGGATCGCTCCCCAGATCGCATTAAGAGGTTTCCACATAGCAAAGATTACCAGGGCAACTGCCAGCCATCCTCTGTCACCGAATCCATTGTCCGTCCATGTACCTCCCGAATATTCCATGACAAAATAAAGTCCACCAAGCCCTGCAACACCGGCTCCGATACAGGTAGCCAGATATTTGTACTTGGTCACATTGATTCCAGCTGCATCTGCCGTACCGGGATTTTCACCCACTGCACGCAGGTTCAGTCCCCTTCTGGTCCGAAACAGGAAGATGGACATCACGATGGCAGTGATGATGGCAGCATACGTCAAGAATCCATAGCTGAACAACACCCCGCCGATCACCGGGATCTTTGAAAGCACCGGGATCTTTGCCTGATACGCACTTGCGGTGGTGGCTACGGAAATCTGTCCCACGCCTCCTGCCAGTTTTGAGATGGAACCTCCGAAAAAGTTTCCAAAGCCCGTTCCGAAGATAGTCAGGGCAAGACCTGTCACATTCTGGTTTGCACGCAGCGTAATGGTCAATACACTGTAGATCAAGCCGCCGACCACTGCGCAGGCAAAAGCACATAGAAGAGAGATCAGCATGCCCACGATGGGACTGGGTGTTGCCGCTGCTTTTTCATAGAAAAACGCTCCCATCAGCCCGGCTATACCTCCCATGTACATGATACCCGGGATCCCAAGGTTTAAATTTCCTGATTTTTCTGTTAATATTTCGCCCAGCGCACCAAAGAGAATTCCCATGCCCTGAACAATTGCTTTTTGGATAAAGATAATAATTACGCTCATTGCACGTTCCTCCTATTTATGGTTCCGCTCAACTTTATATTTCGTGAAGAATTCCGCCCCGATGATGAAAAATAAGATGATTCCCAAAAGGACATCGGATGCATTTTCATTCAATCCGTACTGGGATGCAATCTGGATGGCTCCCTTCTCCATAAACACAATTCCGAAAGCCACCAGCACCATCACAAAAGTATTGAATCTGGACAGCCAAGCCACAATGATAGCGGTAAAGCCCCGTCCTCCTGCTGTGGAGGTAGAGATCGTATGTCCGGATCCGCTGACCAGAATAAATCCTGCCACGCCACAAATGGCTCCGGAAACTGCCATGGTACGGAGCAGTACTTTTTTCACGCTGATTCCCGCGTAACGCGCTGTCCGCTCACTCTCTCCCACAACAGCCACTTCATAGCCACGTTTGCTGTATTTCAGATAGATAAACATGAGCACCGTAAAGGCTGCGACAATCACAATGTTCCAAAAGTATTCACTGCCGAAGGTCTTCGGAAGCCATCCTGCACGTGTCTGCTGGTTGATAATGCCGACCGTATTGGATCCCTTAGGGTTTTCCCAGAATACAATACAGAACGTAACGATCTGCATAGCCACGTAATTCAGCATCAGCGTAAACAACGTCTCGTTTGTTTTCCATTTTGCCTTAAAGATTGTAGGAATCAGTCCCCAGATCATGCCGCCCAATGCACTTCCTGCAAACATCAAGATGAGGAGCAGCACATTTGGGATACTTGTATTAATATTGATCATCAGCGCTGCAGATACAAGGCCGCCGATCAAGATCTGGCCTTCTGCACCGATGTTCCAGAACCTCATTTTAAAAGCGGGGGCAAGTCCTACGGCAATACACAGCAATACCAGCATGTCCCGCACTGTGATCCAGATTCTTCTCTTGCTGCCGAGAGCTCCGTCAAAGATTGCTTTATAAACATCGATGGGATTCATCCTCACCAGCAGGAAGATCACGCCTGAACAGGCTACCAATGCAAGGATCAACGCCATAGCATAGATGAAAATCGATTTGCCAATACTGATAGACTCGCGTTTTGACATGCGCAAAAATGGCTCTTTATTCATTGTCGGCGCCTCCTCTCTCATGTTTCGTCATCAGGACACCCAGCTCATCTTTTTTGGCTGTACGTCCGTCTACGATACCGGTAATCTTTCCTCCGCAGAGGACTGCGATCCTGTCACACAGTTCCATCAATACATCAAGGTCTTCGATAACACAGATCACTGCGATTCCTTTTTTCTTCTGTTCATTCAACAGATGATAGATCGTATAAGAAGAATTGATATCAATACCCCTGGTAGGATATGCCACCATGAGCACCTTGGGTTTTTGGGCGATCTCGCGGCCCACAAGAACCTTCTGCACGTTTCCTCCTGACATCCGTCCTACCGGAGCAGAGATACTCGGAGTAACGATCTCAAGCTGGTTCTTTACTTTTGCAGCCAATTTCCCCGGTGTTTTCCTGTCGAGAAATTCGGACTTTCCACGGCGGTAGCTTCTCAGCATCATGTTGTCCGTCATATCCATGGACCCCACAAGGCCCATACCCAGACGATCCTCCGGAACGAATGCCAGACGCACCCCAAGCTTCCGGATCTTTGCCACATCAAGGTTATCAATGCGCTTTGCTTCCTCTCCCTCCGGGAAGAAAGTGATACTTCCCTGACTTACCGGCTGCAAGCCGGCGATTGCCTCCAGCAGTTCCTTCTGTCCGCTTCCTGCAATACCTGCAATACCGAGGATCTCTCCTCCGTATACGGTCAGGGACGCATTGTCAAGAGATTTGATGCCGTCTTTTGTGGTGCAAGTCACCCCCCGCAGTTCGAGACGTTTCTGACGCATGGTGGGCTCCGGTCTCTCAATATTCAGCTCCACCTTCGCTCCTACCATCATCTCCGTCAAGGACTGTACGGTAGCATCTGCTGTATTGACCGTATCAATATAATGGCCTTTTCGCAAAATAGACACCCGGTCTGAAACGGCTAAAACCTCATGTAATTTGTGAGTGATCAAAATGATCGAGCACCCGTCTTTTTTCATATTCCTCAAAACTTCAAACAAACGATCCGACTCTTGTGGAGTCAGAACGGCAGTAGGCTCGTCCAAGATCAGGATTCTGGCCCCGCGATACAGCATTTTTACGATCTCTACCGTCTGTTTTTGAGAAACGGACATCTTGTAGATCTTTTGCCGTGGATCCAGATCAAAACCATACTTTGCAGTGAGTTCATTGATTTCTGACACTACCTGCTTCATGTCAAGCATCTGCTTTCCCGGAAGACCAAGAATGATGTTTTCTGCGGCAGTAAGGATATCTACCAGCTTAAAATGCTGATGGACCATTCCGATTCCAAGTTCAAAGGAATCTTTCGGGGAACGGATCTTTACTTCTTTTCCATTAACAGAGATCGTCCCTTCCTCCGGATAGTAAATGCCGGAAAGCATGTTTACCAATGTGGTCTTTCCGCTTCCGTTTTCCCCCAGAACGCAGAGGATCTCTCCCTTGCGCACTGTCAGGTTTACTTTATCATTTGCCACAACACTTCCGAAACGCTTCGTAATATTCTGCAACTCAATTGCATAACTCTGCTCCATGTGAGTGCTCCTTCCGCTGTTTTTTTCTGCTATGCAAACGCAAGGGTGCTGGAAACAGCTTCACAGCACCCTTGATTTCATTTTCTAATTCTTCTTTTGTCGATGGTTTCTTCCTTACTCAGTGATAGATGTGATTCCATCAATTGCAAGGTCGAATGCCGGTGCTGAACCGAATTCTGACTCATGGAAATATCCGTCAGAAATGTACTCAATACCGTTCTTCTCATATGTCTCAACTGTCTCACCATCTACTGTGAATGTAGATGTATCAAATACTTTCAAGGAACCGTCGATGATCGCTGCCTCAACCTCTGCAACCTTTTCTTCTGTACCTTCTGCAATAGCAGCTGTATTCAGCTCTGTGATCTTGTCAGCGCCGTCTGCATATCCTTTACACCAGTCTGTGTCGATCGGTGTACCATCCATAACGCTCTGTACTGCATATGTGTAGTACGGGCCCCAGTTGATGGATGCAGATGTCAGTGCCTGTGTGGGAGCAGTCTCGATCATAGAAATGTTGTATCCAACGACCGGAACGCCTGCAGCCTCACAAGCTGTCGGAGCACCTGTGGTATCTGCATGCTGGCTGATCAGTACGCAGCCATCTGCGATCAGTGCTTCTGCACATTCTTTTTCAAGGTCAAAGCTTGCCCAGCTATTTGTGTATTTTACTTCCATTGTGGCATCCGGGCAAACGCTTCTGGCACCGAGGAAGAATGATGTATAACCGGAAATAACCTCAGCATACGGATAAGCGCCTACATAACCGATCTTCAGCTGGTCTGCTGTGATGGTTCCGTCTTCTACCATCTCATTCAGCTTCATACCTGCAACGACACCGGATACGTAACGTGATTCATATACAGATGTAAAGTAGTTATGCATGTTGGAAAGTCCGCTCATTGCTGCCTGATATCCTGTAGCGTGGCAGAACTGTACATCCGGATACTCTGCTGCTGCTTCCAGCATATAAGTCTCATGTCCAAAGCTGTTCGCAAATACGATCTGGCATCCCTGATCAGCCAGGTCATATGCAGCATCTGCACAACCTTCGTCTTCACCAATCAATGTTTTTTCGATAATCTGTGAATCCTCTAAGCCGAGAGCTTCCTGCATTTCATCAATACCAGCCATATGAGCTGCTGTGTAGCCTTCATTCTCATCGCCGATGTAGATAACGCCGACTTTCACGTCCTCTTTTGCCACACCGCCCTCTTCTGCATTGACACCGCAAACTGCAAAAGAAGCTGTCATCACAGCAGTCATTGATAATGCAAGTAATTTCCTGATCTTCATTTCTTTTCCTCCTCATAATGGTAATCATGGTAATCAGAACATTAAAACTACCTTTCTACTGTATAATATTTTTCTATGAGTGTCAATTCATTCTTTACCCCTTTTTTACCAAAAACACAAAAAAACTTCATATTTTTTCCATTGACACGTTCGAATATAAGTGATAGTATTTGAATATATTTAATATAGTTTTAATAACTACATGATGTGTTTCATTTATGATACGGAGGTGTTCTTATGACAATCACAATCCGCGAACCGGGCAGTGCCATCACACATTTTATTGGCATGATGCTCGCCCTTTTCGCTTCGGTACCGCTGCTTTTAAAAGCAGCCATTGGAGCAGGGCGCATGGGAGTCCTGGCTATGGCTGTCTTTATGACCAGTATGATCCTTTTATACGGCGCTAGTACACTGTACCATTCTGTTAATTTAAGCGGCCGGAAATTAAAGTTTTTCCGCAAGATCGACCATATGATGATCTTCGTATTGATCGCCGGTTCCTACACTCCCGTATGCCTGCTGGTACTTGAGCCCCACTCCGGGCATACCCTCCTTGTCACAGTATGGGCCATCGCCGCAGCCGGTATGATCATTAAGGCTCTCTGGGTCACATGTCCGAAATGGTTTTCTTCTATTATATATATTGCCATGGGATGGGCCTGCCTCTCTGTATTTGGCCAGCTGCTGACACAGCTTTCCACACCGGCTTTCCTCTGGCTTTTAGCAGGAGGGATCTTCTACACCGTGGGAGGCGTTATTTACGCACTGAAGCTTCCCCTGTTTAACCAGCTTCACAAAAATTTCGGTTCCCATGAGATCTTCCATCTGTTTGTAATGGCCGGAAGTATCTGCCATTTCATTTGTATGTATCAGTTCATCATCTAAAAAATACCCTGAGCATCGGAACTTTCTTTCGTCTGTCCCAAATGTTCAGGGTATTTTCTTCGTTTCTTATTTTCTTGATTCAGATATGGCCCATGGTCTTATACCATGGCACCCTTTTCTTTCTATCAGTGCTCTCTCTCGTACTCTACGATACGGTCCACTTTCTTTCCGGAACGCTCATTGTATACGTATGTCTCTGCAAGATATGCACGGATCACTTCTTCTGCCAGCTTGTATCCTGTCACCTGTGCACCCAGTGTGATGATATTGCAGTTGTTGCTCAGGCAAGCCCGCTGTGCCGAGTAAACATCACTGACAACTGCTGCATAAGCGCCTTTTACCTTATTTGCGGCCAGCATCACGCCGATACCTGTGCCGCAGAAAAGGATACCTCTGTCAAATTTCTTTGCTGCTACTGCCTCTGCAACTTCAATTGCCACATTTGCGTAGATGGGGTCATCGCTTCCAAAGTCTGTCACTTCATGGCCAAGGCTTTCTACGAAAGGAATCAGCATCTTTTTATATTCCGTTGCATTCGGATCACATCCAATTGCGATTTTCATATGGATCTCCTCCTTGATCAGTTCTGAATATTTGGAAGAACCCGCTTACAGGGCACTTCCAAAAATATGATTACAGGTTCTCTGCAATTCCGTCTGCCATAGCCTGCAGGATGATGCAGCAGGAAACACTTCCTGCGTCAAGAACACCTCTGGAACGCTCGCCGAGACGGCTGGAACGTCCGAATTTTGCTACAAGGTCTTTTGTAGATTCCATACCCTTCTGGGCTGCAGCTTTCATCTCTTCGAGGGCCTGCGGCATATCTGTTCCTGCCTCTGCTGCTGCTTTCAGTGCATCCACTGCCGGTGAAAGGGTATCAACCAATGTCTTGTCCCCAACCTGTGCTTCTACGATCTCCTGAAGACCTGCAAGGCCTGCTGCAAGCATATCGCCAAGATCCTTTACTGAGATCTCATCAAGCTCAGAACCTGCTTCTGCCATGTCCATAAAAATCGTTCCGTAGATCGGTCCCATGGAACCGCCGATCTGTGTGAACAGAATATTTCCAAGATTGTCAAGGCCGTCTGCAAATGTGAACTCCTGACCTTCATACTCTTTTTCAAACAGAGTGAAGCCTTTGTTCATGTTCATTCCGTGGTCGCCGTCGCCGATCAGGCCATCTACTTCACCAAGATAAGCCTTGTTATCCTGAATTGCTTTTACCATTTTCATCAGGACAGGGCTGCCCTTTTCATTTTTAAATGTACTCATTGTGATCCTCCCGCTTAGTTCTGATGTAATCCCATGCAGTTTGCCGGCATATCGATCAGCTCTTTCAGCTCATCATCCAGCTTCATGATTGTCAATGTAGCACCCATCATCTCAAGAGATGTGAAATAATTTCCTACGTATGCTTTATGTGTCTTAATACCTTTTTCCTGAAGGAGCTGGTCGATCTCATCGTAAAGAACGTAAAGCTCCATAACCGGTGTAGCGCCAAGTCCAGAAACAAGTACTACAACTTCATCCCCAGCTTCAAACGGGTAATCCGGAAGAACGATGTCTACCATTCTCTTTGCCATATGGTGCGCATCTTCCAGCGGGCATACTTCGATACCCGGCTCGCCATGATGTCCGATACCAACTTCCATGGTGCCGTCTTTGATCTCAAAGTTCGGATGTCCTACTGCGGGAAGTGTACACGGTGTCAAGCCGATACCTACGCTTCGTGTATTGTCAATGGCTTTCTGTGCAGCAGCGATTACTTCATCAAGTGTACCGCCTTTTGCAGCTTTTGCTCCGCCTACTTTCCACATCAGGACTTCGCCTGCCACACCACGACGTTTTTCTCTCTGGTCCTTCGGAGCAGATGCAACGTCATCGTTTGCCACTACAGTCTTAACTGTGATGCCTTCTCTCTTTGCCATCTTCACTGCCATCTTAACATTCATATTGTCACCGGAATAGTTTCCGTACAAACAAGCAACACCGTTACCCTGATCTGCTGCTTTGAATGCATCAAGAAATGCAGCTGCTGTAGGGGATGAACAGATCTCACCTACTGCTACAGCATCACACATGTTCTGTCCAACGTATCCGATAAATGCCGGCTTATGGCCTGAACCGCCACCTGTAACCACACCTACTTTTCCTTCCGGAATATTTTTTGCTTTTGCTACGCGCGGGTTATCTGTTGCTTCTACAATATCACTATGTGCTTTTAAAAAGCCTTTAAGCATCTCGTCAACGATATTATCCGGATCATTTAAAATTCTCTGCATAACTGGTTTCTCCTTTTTTATAAACTGGGCAAACGCCCAGAGCCCACCACCTTACGGTGTCCGGCTCTGAACGGCTGCTGGTCAATACGTATTCTTATGATTTTGCCGGATATTCCTGCGATCTTCGCTGCTTTCCGCCTATGCAGCGCGCCATCATATCTTAGCTGTACATCTCCACATCAACATCGAGCATTCTGCAGATCGTCTTTAATTCTTCTACATGGTCGCCGTAAACTGCATGGCAGTGGTTCGCACCGAAACGCTCCAGGAAAATGTTGTGGTCGAACGGAAGTTTTGCAAATACATGCGGCCATTCCATCGTAGTGAGTTTTTCTCTCTCTTTCGGAAGTTCCACAAACTCACACGGAATAATGGTCATGTAGTATCTCTCACCTTTCTCTGTCTTTCTTCTGCAAAGTCTTGCGATGGTAGCCTGACCCGGCTTTGTCTGCAGGTTTACATGGCAGCCTCCGCCCGGATACAGGTCAAGTGCCGGATACAGAGTAACCTTTGCAAGATTCTCTTTAAAGTCGTCGCTTGCTTCTGCATAATAAGTAGACTGGGAACCACAGTTACAGAATTCCATAACGCCGTTCTCCTGATCCCAATGGCGAACATCCATAAAGATAACGGGATCGCCGGTGAGAAGATTCAGGATCTGCATGGTCAGTGCTGCATCGGAGTCTGCCTCACATGCACAGACAAATGGTTTCTTCGGGCCGTCCCAATCGTACGGGTCGTTCAGGAATGCTGCACTCAGACACTGTGTACAATAATGTGCGCTCATCTCATAGTGGCATTTTACTCCTACAAAGTCCAGTTCGTTTTCTTCGATGATCTTCTTTGTAGCTTCGTAGTGGCGGATCTGTGTCTTCAGTTTTTCCGGTGTGAAAGAAGTGCCGTTGTACTCAATCTTTCCTACGTTCTCTGTCAGCCAGTTGAATGCCTTTTCAACCTGTGCCTCATCAACTTCTTCAGCCTTACGCACGATCTCCAGCTGGTCGATGTGCTCTACGTCAACACCGAACTGATCCTGCCAATCCTGCATGGAAACTGTGGAGCTGTACATACCAAGGCTTCTTCCGCCAATCAGGCCGTATTTCTGTCCGTTTAAGCGGCTCACTACCTTTGCACATTTTGCAAATGTAACGATCTTCTCAAGAACGTCTTTTTCCTTTACATCTCCGGCCACACGGAAATGGTCGATTCCCTCATGGTCAAGTCCGCCGCCGGCTGCCAGCATAGATACCATACCCGGCCAATCCGGATTGAGAGGTGCAGCAAGGAGGAACGGGCCTTTGCCATGTCTGGCAGCGATCACGCTGAATACCGGGAATGCAAATACACCGTAAGCAAATATCGTTCCGTCTACGCCCTTTGCCTTTAATTCTTCTGCATACGCTTTTGCAGTTTTATCACTATGTACCATATCATCTGCAACAACTACTTCCACACGTCCGTCTGCTCTGAGTGCGTCTGCGATCGCATCGATCTGTTTCTGAACGACTCCTTTCAGCATCTCATGTGCAGCAGGATCACCATCTGAAAATCCCAAAATACCAAGTACCGGTTTGTCCATCATTATTCCTCCTTATTTTCTTAAATGAATCCGTTTATTTCATATATGGAAATGTTAATCTCATATATGGAACTATGTTGTTATCATACCATAGAATGCCCTCATTGTCAATCTGGACACTATTTTCTGCCGGTTTTTTCTTTTTTTGTGCAGAATGCTGCCAATTTTCATTGGCAGCATCCCTTCTTTTTTCTATACTATACCACAAATCCATTCTTTTCGTAATCATTTATGTCGTTTTAACCGTGATTTTGGCTGTAACGGACAATCAACATTTCCACCGCAAGGCTGTCGGAAAGACGCCCTGTCTTCACAGCCTCCTCGGCGTCCACACAGTCTTCCACCGCCTGACGGAGTTCTTCTTTCTTAAAGTGCCCCGCCTGTGCCAGACTCCTTTTTGCAATGAAAGGCGCAACCCCCGCCCGCGATGCGATGGTCTGGGAATCAAGGCCCTGATCCCTCAGGTCCTGAAGCTGCAGCATCTGGTTAAACTGGCGGGCGATCAAAAAAAGGATCCGCATAGGCGGTTCTTTCAGTGACAGCAGATCATAATAAAGATCCAGCGCTTCCTTTTGGCGTTTTTCTGCAACGGCACGTATCATCTCAAAGACACGGCTTTCTGTGGTCACGGTACAGATCTCCTGCACGTCTTCTGCTGTAACTGCATCCCTTCCATATGTAAATGACAGCAATTTTTCTAATTCATTGGCGATATTCTCCATATCGTCCCCAGCCTTCTCCATGAACAGCCTTAATGCATCCCCTGTTATGTTTTTCTTTTCTTTTTTCAGCATCCCAAGGATCCAGGACTGGAGTGTCCTCTCATCCTGCCGGGCCATCTCCACTACCCTGCCTATTTGTTTTACGGCTTTGAACAGTTTTCCCCGCTTGTCCACCTCATCCTCCACAAAAACCAAAATGGTCTCCGAAGGCATCTTGGGCAAGTAATCGGAAAGCTGCGGGCATGCATTTTTAAAAAATCCGCTTTTTTCTATGAGGATCAGACGATGGTCAGCAAAAAAAGGCAGCGTTTCTGCCTGATCAATAATCTGGTGTACGTCAATCCCTTTCCCCGCATAACAGGAGAAATTCATGGTATCCCCCTCTGGAAGAATACCATGCTTCAGCCTGTTTTTATATTGGTTCTTCAAATATTCTTCCTCTCCGTATAAGAGGTAGATTTGTTTAAAATTTCCGGTTTTAATATCTTCGTTTAAGTTTTTCATAATCAGGAATCCTTTCGCTCCCTTTTCCGCTTTGTCATCAGTCCGCCGATCCGCCCTGTTTCTTTTGCCGACAGGGACTTCCATCCCTGCTCCCTGACTTTTTCCAGCAGGCCCAGCTCCTCTGCGATCTCATATTTCATCCTGTCATCCGGGCTCAGTTCTTCCCATTTTACATTTTCTCTTTTTTCTGACATGAACAGACCATACTCCTTTCCCTGTCTTACTTTTCATTTTCCTCTAGAGTATGACCTGTTCTGACCAGAATATTCAAAAATGCCGTACAAAATCATTTTTCAAACCAGACTTTGACTGAGCCGATGCCGCTGTCGATCTTCACTTTTTTCTCTGCCCCATGGTCGGTCTTTGCCTCGGCACCCAAGCTGTCATACCGTTTCTCACCAATGTCAATTGAACCGATACCGCAATCAATGTCATAGTTAAAATCCTCTTCCTCCCCATAAAGCTTCATGGAAATATCACCGATACCACCGTCGATGGTGATCGTTTCCGTAACATCTGCCCAGAGTTCACAATCTCCCACACCGGAATCAATGTCCATTTTTTCGCACCGGATCATTCCTGCATCACCGCTCAAGTCTCCCACTCCCATGTCGATGCGCACTTCTTTTAATAGCTGTGAATCTGGGATTTCTATAGTAAGCTCTGCATTTGATGTGCCAACCCCAAAGAAATTTATGAAACTACTGTTACAGTTTATGACCAGTTTATCTCCCTGTTGTACACACTGAAAACCATCAGGAAGCTTATTTCCGCTTACCCGCCATTCCTCTGTATCCGATGGTATGATGGTACAGTCTGCAGCTCCGATCTCCAGATCAAGGGATTCTATTTCTGAATACCTTTCATCAAATTCCGTCTTTCCCGCTGCTGCTCCGCCGAAAAATGAACTTATCTGTTTGCCCCATTTTGAAGCTTTTGAGAAATCAAACCGCCCGTCTTCCATGACAGCATGAAAATCATCGGATCGAAATCCCATGCAGATACTGGCAATACCAAAAGCGCCTCCCATCATAAAAAGGATCAAGGCGAAAATAAGCATCCTTTTCGTTGATTTTTTCATCAGTTGGCACCTCCTTTGCCGGTCACTCTTCCCACAAGGCCGATGATCCACCTTACACATTTACCCACAAGATCAATACAAAAGCGGAACAAACCAGGAATTACGGCAGTACATCCCCATTTTGTCACAATTCCTACCAGCACCGCGGCACCGAGCATAAAAAATCCGATACAAACAGTCATAAGAGCAATAGGTAATGCAGCCAGATTTGCCAGACCTGACAGGATCACCATAACCCCTCCGCATACCAGACCAATCACTGCAGCAAAACCGCCCACAATAAGAGAAAGAAGGCCTGCAAAAATTCCAAACACACATCCGAAGACTGCAGTCAAAACAGAAAATCCCGCTGAAATGATCGAACCGGCAAGGGGCAGTCCGAAAAACAAGAACAG
This sequence comes from Lachnospiraceae bacterium, assembly GCA_022776305.1. GTDB lineage: Bacteria > Bacillota > Clostridia > Lachnospirales > Lachnospiraceae > Choladousia. Next base: position 21,522 of record JALFIB010000160.1, on the reverse strand, counting down.
CAAAAGCAACAGCAATCCATTTTTCCGGTTCCGCTGCCTTTCATCTTCTTTTTCTGTAGTTTTCACAGCATATGTTTTCTTCTCTCCGGGTCCGTATTGTGTTCTATTGTCTTCTGTGCTATCCTGTGCCTTATTTTTCCCGGGTTCGTCTTGCGACCTGCTTTCTCTGAATCCAGCCTGCGCCCTGTTTTCTCCGGATCCGTCTTGCGCCCTGTTTTCTCCGGATCCGTCTTGCGCCTTATTTTTTTCGTACCCAGCCTGCTCCTCCCAGCTGCCGCCTGATGTTTTTCTTTTTACAATCTTTGTGTACCGGTCCGGTACACAGTGATATTCGTCAAAGCGTTCATCATAATAACCCCGCTCCGTATATTCTCCTCTGTCTGGATCCCCAAATAACCCGTTTTTAATTTCACTTGCTACTTTTTCAGGACTGCCAATATGCGCCAGTATCTCCTGTTCCCGCTCCGGCCCTGCCTCATCAAAATAATCCTGATAATATTGCAGCGCTTCTTTTTTCTCGTCTTCTTCCAGATCAGACAGTAAAAAAGATAGCTCCTTCAAAAACGATTCCTTATTCATACTCCTCTCCTCCCTGAAGTATCATCGTTATCTTCGATGAATAACTCTGCCACTCCGCCCGATATAAATTCAGCTGCAGAGCACCCTGCTCCGTCAATTTATAATATCTCCTGTTTCTTCCTCCAAATTCTCTGTCATATACGCTTAGGCAGTCATCCTTTTGAAGCCTGCGCAGCACAGGGTACAATGTAGATTCCGAAACATCCAGTACCTCACGCACTTCCTGCGTGATCTTGTACCCATACGTTCCTTCCGGTTCTCTGGAGACGACTGACAGAACAATTGCATCCAGAAGCGCAGCACCAGTGTTGAATACCATTGCCTCATCTCCTTGCAAATATGTGATAATTATTATAATATTGTTTAATTCACTATATTATATAATATATAGTATGTCAAGAGTATTATTTTCTCTCTTGTCTCTTCCTTGCATTTCCATTATTTCTGTTCAGCAGTGGAAAAAGCAGAAAATTCTAATACCCGCTACTCTAAGTAGCATAAATGTAATCGGTTATTTCTTGTGAAATTTTTGAAAAACAACTATGATAAGCTTGCAAAACAAGATTGGAGGACCCAAAAGTGAGTTTAGGAGAAAAAATAAGAGAACAACGAAAAAAAGCAAGCCTTTCACAGGAACAGCTTGCAGCAAGGTTAAATGTATCCCGACAGGCAATCACAAAATGGGAAACAGGCAAGGGTATTCCTGATGTTGCCAATCTGATCGCAATCAGTGATACATTTGGGTTGAAGAAAAATGGAGCGTTGTTCCATAGATTGAGATATCAGACTGCTCATCTATTTTGCAACGCTCTTCCCTTTTTTACGAGGGATAGTCATTTTTCACACGTATATTTTAGAATTACTTACACGAAAAACCCCATTTTTCTCTATCCGACACGTAGTTTTTGACATTCCCGACATGGAAAATTACTGTTACCTCTATCAGACATGTAGTTTTCAGCCATTCATACATGGCAACTCACATTTTCTTCTGTCTGACACGTAAATTTCCACATTCATTACGTGGCAACTCACATTTTCTTCTATCCAACACGTATATACCATAGCAGTCTCTACGTGGAAAATCCCGCCTCAACCAGAGTACCACTTCTTATTTAGAATCTCGCGCCACAGCCGGCTGATCAGTTATTTCGGAACATTCCCTTTTGATCAGTTATCTCAGGACATTCCCTTTTACAACCACAGGATATAGACCAGCGTCAGGCAGAGCCCGATACACACCAGCAAAAGCCCGAAGGAAAGGCTTCGCCCGATGATCATGTTGTTTTCTTTCAGTTCCGCATTCTTAACGGCTAAAATATGAACATAATCTTTGTCTGTCTTGTTTTTACGGCGCCATGTGGCGTTTGCAAATTTCTGCCATCCGTTTAATATTTTTCCGGCTGCCAGCGTAAATGCATTTCCTTCCGGCAATTCATGGGGCAGCGGACTGTCACGGTAAACCGTCTTCCTAAGCCCCACCACAAGAAGATCCGGCAGGCTGTCAAATACACGGCAGGTTACGTGGCAGACCGGAATCACACATTTGACTGCCATGTCCACAAAACGGTCGAGAACCATGCAGGCTGCTCCACAGACAGCCGGAAGCAGTTCCAGAAGTACCGGCCGGTAAAGCAGGTTCTCCAGATCAAGCCATGCAGGCCAGCAATTGATATAAGCAGTTTTTCCGCCCTGCTCCTTTTTCATAAGCAATTTGCGGATCACCAATAAGTATACCAAAGCACCGATGGCAATGGAGATGCATGCACCGGACAAATTTTTCCAGCTAAAATAGGATACCACATGTCCAAACTCTTCCAGATGCATAAAGCTTTGTCCCAGAGCTGCCGCCCTGTCCATAAGCTTGTGGGGGAATAAGCCCCAGAGAAGCAGGATCAGCGCACTTCCGGCAAGAGCAAAGGTGCTTTCCGGATTCATATATGCTTTCATCTCATCGAATTTTTTCTGTACAGCCGCATCTTCATTTTTTTCTACAAAGACAGCCACAAACAGTTTTGTCATATAAGCTACCGTCAAGCCGCCGCTGAACAGGAAGATGTATTCTACAGCCCGCATCACAAAACCGCCGCCGAATTCCACGATGCTCTCATGGAGCAGAGTCTTGCTGATATAACCGCCGAAGAGCGGGATACCACCGATAGCCAGAGCGCCTGTGAGAAAGATGGCTTTCAAAAGAGGCTTTTTCCGCCCAAAGCCCCGGATCTTATTGAGATCCAACGCATGGGTGTTCATATAGATCACACCTGCAGCCATAAAAAGAACCAGTTTGATCAGGGAATGGTTCATCATGTGGAGCAGTGTACCGTGTACCGCAAGGGCATTTTCCTCTCCCAGCAGTCCCTGCATTCCGATACCTACCATGATGAATCCAATCTGGGACATAGAAGAGCAGGCAAGGGTCCGTTTTAAATCAATGGCAAATACAGCCAGCAGCGCTCCTCCAAACATGGTGAGCACTCCGATGAGCAGGATCAATCTGCCCCATGCACTGTCGTGAAGGAACATTCCGCAGCTGATCACTAAAATGCCAAACACACCCGTCTTCGTCAGAATGCCAGAGAGAAGGGCCGATGCCGGAGCCGGGGCCACCGGATGCGCCTTTGGCAGCCAGATATGCAGCGGAAAAGCTCCCGCTTTCGCCCCAAATCCAAAGAGCATACAGCTGCCTGCTATATACAGCAGTTTCTTATCCGGGTATTGGGCTGCCGCAGCCAGAAGTTCATCCATGGCCACTGTCCCAAGGGCATGATAAACAAGGAAAATCCCCATCAGCATCACAAGGCCGCCGATGACTGCCACCGCAAGGTACGTGATCGCAGCTTTCAATGAGGGCTCATTTTCCTCCTGCGCAACCCATACATATGAAGTAAAGGACATAATTTCAAAGAATATAAATGTGGTGTACAGGTCAGCAGACAAAAACACGCCCATGGTAGCACCGAGGGTCAGTAGGAGAAATAAATAAAAGCGGTTCCTGTTGCCATGGTGCTTAAAGTATTCCCGTGACAAAATGGTAGTCATCATCCACATCAGCGCAGCGATGGCCCCATAGAGCAGCCGGAATCCGTCCAGCGTAAAATTCAGGCCGAATCCGCAGATTTCCGGAACATGGCATTCCAGTACAGCTGCCTCTCCCGCGCGTCCTCCGTATACAAAAAGGAGTGCCAAAGCCAGAACAAATTCACTTGCAGTCACAAAATCTGCCAGATAATCACGGTAGGTTTCATTTTTCAGGCCCACAACATAAGATAACAGGCCCCCAAGGAAAGGGTAAAATACAAGTATGGCTAATAAAATCCCATTCATCGTCTTTCCTCCCTTCCGCTACATCAAGGCTGCAATAGACTCCAATGCTTTCACAAGCGGAGCCGAATGCAGGCCGAAATAAAACATGGCTATTACAAAAATCACCAGAGGGAGCATCATCATCCAATTGGGATCCTCCACTCCCTGAAGCTTGCTGTAATCAAAATTTTTTCCCGGGAAAAATGCCCGTACTGAGATAGACAGCATATAGATCGCTGTGAGCAGTGCAGAAACCAGCAAAGCCGCGATTCCCACATAAGCAAGGGGATTTCCACTTGATACCGCTGCCTTCACCAGATTCCATTTACTAATAAAGCCGCAAAGCCCGGGAACTCCCATAAGGGCAAAAGCCGAAATGGTAAAGATTGTAAATACCTTTGGCATTTTCCGCCCTAACCCGTCTAACTCATGGATATAATTTTTCCCTGTTTTATAAATGACTGCCCCGGCACAGAAAAAGGAGCTGATCTTCATCACTGCATGGAAGACCATGTGTGAAAGGGCTCCTACAAGGCCCAGCGGCGTCATCATCACAACGCCAAATAAAATATAAGAAAGGTTGCTGACTGTGGACCAGGCCAGCCGCCGTTTCAAATGTGTTTCTTTTAAGGCACGGCTGCAGCCGTATACAATGGTAAAGACCACAAGGGCCATCACCACATACTGGGCCCAGGTTCCTCGCAGGAAATCCGTTCCAAAGCTATAGTAAGTGACTCTCATCACCGTAAACGCCCCCGCTTTTACCACTGCCACCGCATGAAGAAGGGCCGTGACAGGGGTGGGTGCCACTCCGGCCTTAGGCAGCCAGCTGGAAAACGGAAACATGGCAGCTTTCACGCTGAATCCGCAGAAACATAGCACATAAACCACTAAAAGCCTTGTGGTATCATCCCCCAGCTTCGCCATATCCAGTACCCCACCCGGCACAAAGTTGGAAGTGGTTCCGTAACTTAAAATAAATACCATTCCGATGAAAGCAAAAGCAGCACCGCCCAGCATATAATACAAGTACGTACGGCTGGCTAGGATGGCCTCCCTTGTGAGCGTGTGCAGGATCAAGGGAAGTGTCACCAGTGTAAGCATTTCATAAAAACAATACATGGTGACAATATCTTCTGCCAAGGCGATTCCCAGCGTAACACCATAAGTGACGGTATAAAACATAAAAAAGATCTTTTCATGTCCTTCATGCTTCATGTATTCAAAAGCATACAAGGTAGCAAGTGGCCATAGCGCAGAGACAATACCTGCAAACACCGTTCCCAATCCGTCCAGACGAAAACTGATGGACAGGTTACCCGTAAAGCGGAACAGTACGAAAGATTCCTCCGGCCTATTGATCAGCGTCAGAAAGACCAACACCGAGGTAAGCAGCACTGCTGTCTCCGTATAAACCATCATCTGTACCCTGTTTTTAAAGGGAAGCAGCGGGATCAGTGCCCCTGCAAACATAGGAAGCAGTACAACAACTGCAAAGATAGCTGCATTCATTGTCTATCCTCCTTACATGACTGATGAAGCGATCTGTGAGAAAAAGCGGATCAACGGATTCGGGAATACGCCGAGAATTACAGACATCAGTGCAAGAAACCCAAGGGGAATCAGCATCCTGTACGGCGGCTCCTGCTTTCTCCACTCTGTCTGGGCGCAGTTTTTCCCCGGGAAAAATCCGTTGGTGGTCACCGGCAGCAGATAGCCGGCCGTCAAAAGTGCACTGATCAGCAGCACAACCGGACCAAGCCAGCTGAAAATACCGATATTGGCTTCAAGAGCGCCCTGCGCCAGATACCATTTACTCACAAAACCGCTTGTGGGCGGGATTCCGATCAAAGCAAGGGAAGCGAAGGTATAACACCACAGCGTCTTTGGCATCTGTTTGCCGATCCCGTACAATTCCTCCACTCTCGTCTTTCCACATTGGAAAATAAAGATTCCGGCAGTAAGGAAAAGGGTACACTTGATAAATGCGTGGAAAACCACATGGAGCAGTGCTCCCGTCATGGCAGTGGGCGTAAGGGCTGAGAGACCGAACAAAATATAAGAAACCTGACTGACTGTAGAATAAGCCAGCCTCTTTTTAAAGACAGGTTCGCGGAAAGCCAGCATCGATCCCATAAATATTGTCATAAGCGTCAATACCATCCATGCTGTCTGGATCCATGTCCCACGGATAAAATCTGCCCCAACCACATAATATACCGTACGGATGATAGCTAAGACACCGCACTTTACAATAATACCGGAAAGAGCTGCAGATGCCGGTGAGGGTGCCACCGGATGTGCCGTAGGCAGCCATGCATGCAGAGGCAGCATACCGGCTTTTACTCCAAAACCGATCAACATAGCAAAGACAGCCACCATGACGATCCCCTGATGATCAGCTAAAAGGGTAAGATTTAAGGATCCACCCGGGACAAAGGCCAGAGTATCACAGTACTTATACAGAAAAAAGATCCCAAACAATCCAAGGTAGGCACCACACATGGAATAGAATAGGTATTTCAGAGCTGCCATGATTGCCTCTTTCGATCCGTTGTGGAGGACCAAAGGCATGGAAGTCAGCGTCATCATTTCATAAAACAAATACATGGTCACCAGATTTCCGGAAAAAACAAGTGCGACTAAAACACCGTACACCACAAGATAAAATCCGAAAAACCGGCGTTCTTCCCCTTCATGCTTCATATACACAAAGGAATAAATACTGATCGCCACCCAGATAATACTGATGAGGGTCACAAAAAGACGTCCGATATCATCAATATGGAAATAGATTGGGATATCTTTCATCAAGTAAAACAAGGTAAGGCTCCTATCACCGCTCCATGCCGTACACACAGCAACAATGGCTGATACCAGCAATACGGCTACCGTAAGAATATGGAGTTTTTTCAATCCTGAAGTTCCCAGCTCGGGACGTTCTTTCCATTTTGATACAGCCGAAGATATCAGCATGCCGGCTCCGGAGATGACCGGCAAAAAAATCGGCAGTAAAATTAAACTACTCATCTTTCTCTCCTCCTATGCAAACATCTTCAATCCGTCTTCAAACAGCTTTATGATCGGTTCCGATCCAAGGCCCAGTACAAGGTTCAAAATGATAAAACATACAAGTGCCACAGATTTCGCCATCTGGTCTTTGGCCTTAATCTTCACAAAATTCTTTTGGACAGCCATTCCCTTCCGATCTGGTGTATAGATCCGGATCACCGTCTTCATGAAATAAACTGCATTCAAGATGGTACTGATAGCCAGAGCAACCAACGTCAAAAACATTTTATGCTCACTTTCTACGCCCGCCTGTGCAAACAGCAGCTTAGAGATAAAACCAGCAAACATAGGGAAACCTACCATGGACAAGGATCCCACTGTGAATGCCACACCAGCCAGTTTATTGCGGTACCCCGCTCCGGTCAGGTCGAAGAAATCCGTGCTGTCTCCTGAAGCATCCGTCAGTCCCGATGCCGCCACAAACAGCAGGGATTTCGTTGCAGCGTGGGATACAATGTGGTAAATACTTGCGATCACTCCTGCGGTGGTTCCCAGACCGAAGCCCATATAAATATATCCGATCTGTGCTACAGAAGAATATGCGATCATCCTCCGTATGTTGCTTTCCTTGATGGCATCCACCGATCCCATGATCATACCGATGATTCCAAATACGAACAGGACGTTGATAACTTTACTGTCCCGTACAATATCAAACCCGATCACACGGTAGAAAATCTTTACCAGCAAAAATATGTAACCCTTAGAGACAAGGGAGGACAGGATTGCTGCGGAAGATAAGGTGGAATAACCATATGCATCCGGCAGCCATGCATGGAATGGGAAAAGTGCACTTTTAATGGCAAGACCCACAGACATCAAGCTGACTGATACAAGAAGAGGAATGTGGTATTCCCCAGTCTTGTGAAGCAGCTGAACCTGTTCTTGTATGTTGCTCATAAGAAGATGTCCTGTCAAGTCATATAAGAAGCAGATTCCCAACAGAAACAGACCGGATCCAAGCAGGCTCATGATCATATAACGTGTAGCAGCCTCAATGGTCCGCCCGTTTTGCCGGATCATGATCAGCCCACAAGCTGAGATGGTATTGATCTCCACAAAAACGTAGGCAGTAAACAAATCATTCGTATAGATCAAGGCAAGCAAGGAACACAGCAGAAGGTTTACCATTACGTAATAAAGGTTTGATTTTGACTCCTCCAGCTCATTTTCCCGCTCCAGACTCCCTCCTATCATGCACAAGAGCATGATAATACAGAAAAATACTGCCATAGAAGCTTCCAGAATACCCACCCGGATCTCATTGCCCCAGGGTGCCGGAAAATGTCCCATCATATACACGTAAGGTTCGCCGCTCTGTATCACAAAAGCAAGCACCAGTGATGACATCACGCCGATCACAGAGATCACAGCCAGATTCAGGCGTTTCGCCGTTTTTCCGCCAAGGATCGATGACAAGGGACCTGCAAAAAGGGACAGCAGGATTGAAATAAAAGGAAGGTTTTGTACAAAAGCCATCACAGTCCCTCCTTTTTCAGCTGTGTCGTGATCGCATCCAGATCCAGCGTATGGTACCTGCGGTAAAGCCTGATGGTCAGAGACAGCATCAGCGCCGTCACGGAAACAGAAACAACGATACCGGTCAGTACAAGCCCGCTGGGGATGGGATTTATGTATGCTTCCACGCTCTGTACCCCATTTACCACAATAGGTGCTTTGCGTCCTTCTACATATCCCTTTAACGCAAGGAAAAGGTACATTGCCGTATCCATAATATTCAAACCGATAATTTTTTTGATCAGGTTTCTCTGCAGCAGAAGGTTGGAAAATCCGATCCCGAAAAGAATCATGGCAACAGCTTCTTCATAATTGTTCAGCAAGTTGGTTATATCCATTTTAGTACCCTCCCTTCCGGAACATAACGTAAAAGGTGTACATGGTACCTGCCACCACGATACCTACACAAATATTCAGCACTAAGATCAGTCCGCTGCTCAGGATCGCCCCCGGTGTTCCCAGCGGGATCACACTTTCTATGTGGTTTGCTCCTGTGTAAAAGGAGTAACACTTTGAAAAGGTATAGCAGGCAAGGGCAGTAAAGCTGAGCTTTTTGTAAGTACTCGCCTTAAAAAAACGTTCCGTTTTTGCAAAACCAAAGGCATTCAGATATAAAATCAATCCAGCTCCGATGATGGCTCCTCCTGAAAATCCGCCTCCCGGCCCTAAGTGGCCTCCCAAGATCACGTAAATTCCGAAGATCACGATCAGCGGCACAAGGATATTTGCCACAGTCTGGAGGATCACATCATTTTTCGGCTCATAAGTACGGTCATTTTGCACCGGCATGGCCACCGCATTTTTTCCTTTTTTCCCATCTGCGCGCAGCAGGATCAGTACCGTACACGTTGCGATAAACAATACGTGAGATTCTCCAAGCGTATCAAAAGCACGGTAATCCAGGATCATTCCCGTTACGATATTGACAGCTCCCGTCTCCTGCAGCCCGTCCTCAATGTAGCGAGCCGCCACTTCGTTGTTGGCGGGATTCTCCGCATGGCCCACTGTGGGCAGATGGGAAACTGCCGTAAGCAGCATCAAGACAAGGAATACACAGAATAGAGCACTGAAAACGTGGTAGATCCTTCGGAAAATACGCACCTCTGCATTGTGCTCCACATCATAAACGCGGGCAAAAAGGCGGGCCTTTTCTTCCTTTCTCTGCTCCTTTTGTACACGGTCCTCATGAAATGCTTTTTGAGGCTTCATCTCCACTTCCCCGAGATAAGGGTCTTTTGAGCCATCCAGCCACTGTTTCAGACGATAGGAACGTGTTTTTTCGTATTGTTCTTCCGGTAATTTCCTACTCATCCTTCTCCTCCCCTTCTTCTTCCTCATTGTTCATCATGGCGTGGATCTTTTTCAACGTCAGGAAAAACAGGACGCTGGTAATGCCGGCGCCTACCGCAGCCTCCGTGATGGCTAAGTCCGGCGATTCCAGCAGGATCCAGATGATGGACATGATCAAACTGTATGACATATAGATCAAAATTGAATTCAACAGGTTTTTTGACAGACTGACAGAAACAGCGCAGACTACAAGAAAACCAAGTAAGATACACGTAAAGACCTGCATGCTATTCCTCCTCCACCTCATCAATGGTCATACGGCGGTAATGCTTTTCCGGCTCCTCATCTGTAGTCACCTCCAGACGTGCGATCAGATGTGAGGAAGTTGGTGAGGAGAACCACAAGAAGACGATCACCAAAAACAATTTCAGCGATGTAAAGTCAAGGCCGTTCATCACGATCAGACCGATCAGGGAAAAACCGATTCCAAGTGTATCTCCCATAGCTGCCGCGTGCATCCTGTTGAGCACATACTTAAAGCGGAATACACCTATCATCTCGATTGCGAAGATCCCCAATCCGAACAGGAGCAAAAAAGCCCCGATAAAAAAGCGGATCCATTCAATTGCTGTCATGCTTTTTTTCCTCCTTTTCCTTTTTTTCCAGATAGACGCCCATATAAACCTTCGTCAGCACGATCACAGCCAGAAAACTGATCATTGCGTAGATCAGGCAAATATCAGCCAGATAGCCTTCCTGAAGCATAAGTGCCAGTATGGCGATCATGACCATGACCATAGTGCCCATCATATTGACTGCCACGATCCTGTCTGCGATCCTCGGCCCGATAATTGCCCGGATCAGGCATAGCACCACCATAAGTGCCAGAAAAATAAGGGCCGCCGTAAACAGCACATGGTATGCCTGTTCCAATCCTGATATACCACTTCCCATGTTTTACCTCCTAATCCTGCTCCAGTTCTGAGAGCATTTCCACAAACACAGAATCATCCATGCCCACTGCAAGGCTTTTATCCAGACAATGTACCAAATACTCCGAATCCTCTAAAGTTACTGTAATGGTACCCGGAGTCAGCGTAATGGCATTGGCAAGAAAGGCCCTGCCTGTAGGACTTTTCATATCCGATCTGAAGCTGACCAGCGCAGGCTCCAGTTCTTCCCGCTCTGACAGGATCATATGGATAACGGAAAAGTTTGCTTTCATGATCTCTTTTACCAGCACAACCACATATTTTAAGAACCGCAAGTATCGCTGGACCACCTTTTTTTCTTTTGCTATGCTGTAATCCATGAATTTGCAGGTAAATGCAAATACAAGCGCTGCGATCACGAGGCCGAAAATACAGATCTCCAGCGTGATCTTTCCATTAAAAATAATCCATAAAATAAAATACACCAGATACATAAGCTTCCCATTCCTTTCAAAGCAGAAGCGAGGCGCAAACCGACAGATGCCAAAAGGACATCTGCCTGCCCCATGCTACTCTACCAACGCGCCATACAATGCTTGGATAGCCCGCTCAAAATCCTTGTTTGAAACACCAATCGTACAGTTGATCTCATTGGATCCCATATCGATCATTTTTATGTTGACATTTGCTTCTCCCAAAGAAGAGAAAAACCTTGCAGCGATCCCGCTGACGGAACGCATTCCCTTCCCAACCACAGTGACAAGGGCCATATCCTCATCCACTTCGATCTTATCGGGCTGCAAAAGACGCTGCAGCGACCCCATGATCTCATTTTCTTTCATCAAATACTCTTCATGGGGAAGAATAACGCTGATGGTGTCGATGCCGGAAGGCATATGTTCAAAAGCAATGTCATTTTCCTCAAATGCTTCCAGCAGCTTCTTGCAAAAACCTATCTGGGCATTCATACAGTTTTTTGCGATACTGATCGCAGCAAAATTCTTTTTACCTGCAATTCCCGTAATAGGGACTTCATCTTCCGGATTGATCTTCCGGCAGATCAGCGTACCGCGCTCCTCCGGCTGGTTTGTATTCCGGATATGGATGGAGATCCCTTCCCGGCGCACCGGGTACACCGCCTCCTCATGAAGCACCGTGGCCCCGCGGTAAGACAGTTCCCGAAGCTCTGCGTAGGTCATCACATCAATTTTTTTCGGGTTCTCCACTATGCTTGGATCTGTCAATAAAAATCCGGACACATCCGTCCAGTTCTCATAAAGATCTGCTTTCACAGCACGTGCGACGATAGCTCCTGTGACATCCGATCCTCCTCTGGTAAAGGTGTGGATATTTCCGGCATCATCTGCCCCGTAAAATCCGGGAATGACAGCGCTTTTTGTTTTCAGCAGCCTGTCGCTTAAAAAAAAGTTGGTCCTTTCCGGTTCAAACTCCCCGTCTTTGCTGAAACGGACAACCTCTGCGGAATCCACAAACTCATATCCCAGATAAGCTGCCAGCAGGATACCGTTCAAGTATTCCCCTCTGGATGCCGCATACTCCTCACCTGCATGGGAGAGAAAAGCCTGTTCTATCACCTCAAATTCCTTTTCCAGCGATACAGGTATCCCCAATTCATCGATAATCTGTTGGTATCTTGCTTTAATCTTTTTAAAAATGGAAAGATATCCTTTTCCCTCACTGGCTCTTCCATAACATTGGTACAATAGATCCGTCACTTTTTCGTCGTCACTGCTGCGCTTTCCCGGCGCAGAGGGCACAACGTATCTTCTCGCAGGATTGCTTTTCAGGATTTCCTTTACTTTCCGGAACTGCTGCGCATCCGCCAGCGAGCTTCCACCGAATTTTGCCACCACAACTTGCTCTCTTCCCATACTTTCCCAGTCTCTCTTTCGCTTCTTTCTCTTTTTATGTTTTCTTTTTATGCTTTCTTTTGTCTTTCTTTTTGCTTTTCTCTATTACCTTCTTAAATCTATACTTTTCCCTTTGTTGCCTGAGTCTCTTTTCCTATGCCATTTTCTTCTTTATTATCTTTCTTACTCTGCTGCCTCAGTCTTCCTTGGCCGCCTCGATTTTCCTTACGGAATCCTCACGCACCGTATCCCGTAGCCCTTTCATATAACTTGAAAAACCGCACTCCTGCGTCCCGTATGTCATCTGAAGGTCATATTCAAGAGGAAGCCAGGTCGACAGGTCGGCTTCATTATGCTGGATCAAAGCCTCTAATTTATCAAGGGATTTATACAGCTTTGCCTCATCTGTCTCCATTGCCTTCATCTCATCAAAAAGAGCAGACATCTCACAGCGCTGCGTGTCCGGCAGCTGTTCCAAAATGTGCTCCACTGCCTTGTCTTCTACTTTTTCATCCTCTTCTGTTTTGGAAAAAGCAGGGATATCCCCGGTTACGGCTTCACCCAGATCGTGGATGAGGGCCATAGACATCACCTTTTCTATATGAATGTCCGGGAATTCATCCTTCAGCAGGAACGCCATCAATGTCATCCGCCAGCAATGCTCCGCCACGCTTTCTGTCCGACCTGAACTTGTCAGCGAGTGACGTGTTCGGCATTTCAATTTTTCCGCTAGATCCATAAAATCAAGAAATGTCCTGTATTCCATCCTTCTCTCCTCAGCTAATATCATGAGCTGCCCCACAATGAGAATGAAATGGGGCGAAACTCCATGAAGATCCGAATTGTGGGCCGGATCGTGGAAGCTGCTTGCAGCGAAACAATCCGTAATCACATTTTGACGTCCTAATCCTATAACGTGAAAAAGGGAAGTGATATCAACGACATCGCTCCCCTTTCACCATGCTAGATATCCATGTAACATCATAGCACTTCTTTTTAAAATGTCCAACACTTTCTTATTTATAATGGTTGTTTCTTATTTCTATTATGGCTGTTTCTTCCGTCTTTTATCTTAAAAATATTTTCAACAACACATTTTTCCAGCTGCTGTAACGCTGGTAGCGGATGGGCAGATCCATCCACGTATATTTCTTTACGATGCTTCTTCTATGGCTGAACAGCTCAAAGCTGTCTTTTCCATGATAGTTTCCCATTCCGCTTGCACCCACTCCTCCAAAGCCCATCTGGCTGGTGGCAAGATGGATGATGGTGTCATTGATGCATCCTCCGCCGAAGCTGCAGTATTTCAATACCTGCTTTTGTACTTTTCTGCTTTCTGAAAACAGGTAAAGAGCAAGTGGTTTTTCCCGCCGTGTCACGAATGAGATCACCTCCGAGATCTCCCGGAAGGTCATGACCGGAAGCAGCGGACCGAAGATCTCTTCCTGCATCACCGGGCTTGAGGGCGTAACGTCAGTCAATACGGTAGGCGCAATCTGGAGTGTCTCTTCCCGGCTCTCCCCGCCGATCCGGATCGCTTCTCCTTTCATAAGCCCTTGCAGGCGGTCAAAATGCTTTTTATTCACGATTTTTCCGTAATCGGGGTTTTCCAGAGGATGAACGCCAAACTGTCTGCGGATGCATTTTTCAATCTCCTCAAGAAGTTTTTCTTTCACATCTTCATGTACCAGAAGATAATCCGGCGCCACGCAAGTCTGTCCCAGATTTAAATACTTTCCAAACACGATCCTTTTTGCGGCAAGCTTGAGGTTTGCCGTTTTGTCCACGATACACGGGCTTTTTCCGCCTAATTCCAGACAGACCTGTGTGAGATAGCGGGATGCCTTTTCCATGACAAGATGCCCCACTTTTACGCTTCCCGTAAAAAAGATGAAATCAAAACGCTGCTCTAAAAGCGCCGTATTCTCCGCTCTTCCCCCTTTGACCACAGCCACGAAATGAGGAGAAAAGCAGTCTTTTACTATTTTTTCTATCACATCCGCCGTGGCCGGCGCGTATGCGCTGGGCTTTACCACCGCACAGTTTCCTGCGGCGATGGCACCGATCAAAGGCTCTAAGGAAAGCATGAACGGATAATTCCACGGCGACATGATGAGCACTACGCCGTACGGTTCCGGGGATGTAAAGCTTTTCGCGTGAAACTGTGCAAGAGGCGTAGGGACAATTTTCTCTTTTGCGTATCCCTTTAAATGACGTATCATAAAAGAAAGCTCTGACAGCACCATCCCTGTCTCACACATGTATGTCTCTGTGGATGATTTTCCAAGATCTTGATACAATGCGCGGTTAATGTCATCTTCGTATTTCAGGATCGTTTTCCGAAGAGTCTTAAGGGCAGCAATGCGCCATGAGACATCCTTTGTTTTTCCTTTTTCAAAATATGCCCGCTGCTTTTTGATCAGCATTTCAATCTCCATAACTTACCTCCAAGATCCGAATCACAGCCTCATATGTGACCTGGCGTGGATTTACAATCACTGCGCCGTCATTCAGGGCCACTTTTGCCACTTCCGGGAACTTTGCGGGATCTACTCCGGCTTCTTTTAATGTGACAGGAAGCCCCGTCAGACGATGGAGTTTTTCCCTCATATGCACTACTTCCGCAATGGCTCTTGCCGCCCGCTTTTGTTTCGGTGTTTTTTCATACACTTCCGGTCCCGCAAGATACAGCAAGAGCTCCCCATAGGACTCCCGGCAAACCTTATAATTGAATTTCATTCCCGTGGGCAACAGGATGTTCATAGCATCCCCATGGGGTACATGGCAGACACCTCCTAAGGCATGGCCTATGGCATGTACCACGCCTACCATGCTGTTGCTGAATGCAGCCCCCGCCAAAAAGCTCGCATTTGCCATGGCAAGACGTGCATCTTTTGAGTTTCCGAAACGCACAGCCCGCAGCAGGTTTTCCCTCACAATACGGATCGCCTCTGCAGCATAGGCATCGCTGACCGGATTCTTCTGAAGACAACTGTATGCTTCAATCGCATGGCACAGGGTGTCCATTCCCGTAGATGCCGTGATCCGCGGCGGCAATGTAACCGTCATTCTGGGATCCAGAATGGCCGTATCCGGCATAAGCTGCTGCGAGATATATTCCATCTTTATGTTAAGAGCAGGATTTTTGATCACTGCGACAGCCGTTGCCTCACTGCCTGTACCTGCAGTAGTCGGGACTGCGAGAAAGGGGATATGTTTTCCCTTTGGAACACACTCGCTCCCCATCAAGTCCAGTAGATTGTCCGCATCCTGTCCGATCAACAAACGAACCCCTTTTGCTGTATCCAGAACGCTTCCCCCGCCCACAGCGATCAATGCGTCACATCCAAATTCTCTGTATTCTTTTGCGATCTGATTGACCGTTTCTACGCTGCTGTCACGCGGGATATCCGTAAAAATCCGTCCGATCTTCACATCGGCCAGTGCCTCCAACACCCTTTTCAAGGTTCCGATCTTCGCCAGCATTGCGTCGCTGAGCACCATGGGATGGGAAGCGCCTAAAATTTCCAGTTCATATGCCAGATGTTCTATAGCGCCGCTTCCCGAACAAAGTTTTGTGGGATTGGAAAATTCAAAATACGTCATAAATTCCTCCTGATTTTTTTCATTCGATTTTTATTTTTTCATACAACCTCATTTGCCGTGCAACTCTTCTCTATTCTCTATGGCCTGTTTTCCAGAAGTGCCAAAGCATATACTTTAACAGAACTCATTTTCTTTTCCGGCACTTCTTTTAGAATACGTTTTGACCAAAATCGCGGAAACAAATAGGATTCTGCGTATTCGACACATCGCACAAAACTCATGGTCTGGTAAATGTCTCCTTCCAAGGTGAAGAAGTGTTCTGCATATGCCTCAGAAACGCTGACCTGCCCTGACAATACTTGAAAAGCCTCTTCCACAGATTTAAAACGCATGGTGATAGCTGTCCGCTGCGCTCTAGGCAGTTTAGCCACACCGTTTCTTTCGCTTTTCCGCATCGCCAAAACTGCTCCGCCCGGACCGCAGACCAATTTTAAAGTCAGATCAGGATTCCAGCTGTCAATCTCCGCTCTGACTCTCTCATCATTTTTATAAAGTACCCGGAATCCCCGGAACAATACTTGCAATACCAATGCATTGATTTCATTAAATATTTCTTTTTTCATATTCTCTCCTCTGCCATCTGCCCTCGCTGTGTATTCACTGCCTGCATCAGTTCACAAAAACAATCTGACACTTCTTTCATCATCCCTGCAAAAACTCTGCACTTTTCTTCTCCCAACCGGCTGATCAGTGCTTGGGGAAGTCTGAGGATCTCCCTGTGGGCAGCCTCATAAATGGGAACACCTTTTTCCGTGAGCAAAATAAACACCTTTCTTTTATCTTCTACCGAACGTTTTCGAAGGATCATCCCATCTTTTTCCAAACGGTTCAGGATCACATTCATCTGTGGTTTGCGGATCTGAAGTTTGGAGCAAAGGTCAGTAGCGGTAAGGGGGGAACCCGATCTGTTTTTTTGCTTATAGAGTAAGTTGCATACCATAGATTCATTGTATGTCATCACCGTGACAAGCCGTTCGTTCCAGATAGACATGGACATGGACAGCCACCCATCCAGCAATTCTTCACTTAAATTTCCGTTTTCCGTCATACAGCCTCCAATAGTTCATTTCATTAACCATTTATTTTATTAACTATGCTAATAAAATGTGCTGTGTTTGTCAAGTATCCTATTTTTTATGTTCCAAACAGTATCTGATTTTCAAGCTCCAAACCCTCACTCTTTAACCGAATCAAGCAAGTCCCCCACTTCAAATACGCAGAAGATTAAGCGGCAGGGGGAACTTGCTTGTATCAGGTGGGATACAAGTCCCATCTGGTAAACTGCGAAGCAGCTATTTGGTTATGAGCAAGTAACAAAGCGGATTGCGAATATCCACT
The DNA here is from genome assembly GCA_022776305.1 of Lachnospiraceae bacterium. Classification (GTDB taxonomy): domain Bacteria; phylum Bacillota; class Clostridia; order Lachnospirales; family Lachnospiraceae; genus Choladousia. The sequence continues at coordinate 4,010 of JALFIB010000160.1, read as the reverse complement.
TGACTTTTCAAGCAGATTTGCGCATAGTGGTCTGGTTAAAAATGATAAAACTGGAGCTTTAACGAAAGCCAGATAATCATATAATAATGATGCTAGAGTCAAAAGATGCCATACGGATTGTTTCGTGCTTCGCATTTCCAAAATCCGTATGGATCGCCATTACATACGAGGAGGAAACATGATGAGTCAAAAACCACTTTCTGCAAAACTTGTGGCAATCACAGCCATGCTCACAGCTTTAAACGTAGTACTCAGTTCATTCGGGGTACCGGTGCCCGGAGGACATATGTACCTGAATGATATTGTGATCTGCACAGCGGCAATACTGCTTCCGCCTTTTCCGGCATTTGTGGTGGGCGGAATCGGAGCTTTTTTAGGTGACTTTTTCTTTTACCCCACACCAATGTTTGTGTCTCTTGTCACACATGGTCTGCAGGCTGTTATCATTTCCCTCTGCGTCCATCGCTTTTTTGCAAAGAAACAGCCGATGGGAGCTATCATCGGCGTGGTCCTTGGTGCAGTGATCATGGTTGTGGGATATTCCTTAGGCCGTGCATTTTTGTACAGCACACCGGAATATGCCATTATGAAGCTTCCGTTCCAGATCCTTCAGGCTGCAGTCGGAGCAGTCCTTTCTGTAGTGCTTTGTTATGGCATGAAACTGAAGCAAACACTGCAAAGAACAGGACTTTTAGCCTGAGCAGTGTATAAAAAATCAGGAGAGTCACGAAAAGAACTTGTCAAAAAAACCACAGGGCAATAAAATGAGCCAAGGGGCAAATGGACATAAAATACATGCTTGCATGTATTTTATGTCTATGGGACCCGCTAAACATGAGCAAGTAGCCATTTTTCGTAAAAAATGAGCGGATTGCGAATGTTTTCGTCGATTTTGAGATGCAGAGCACGAAAAATCGACGTTAGGCTCATTCATTAGACAACTCATAAATTAAGCCATGGGGCAATCAGGATGAATAATGAAAAGATTATTTTATGTCGCATAAGGAAACAGGAAAATGGTATGACCCTTGGGCAGTACTTGAAACAAGAGATGCATTTCACGAAGAACCAAATCAGTTCCATGAAATTCAGGAATGAAGGGCTGATGGTAAACGGAGAGCGTGCACGGGTGAACCGGTTGTTGAAGATGGGAGATGAAGTAAAGATCCTGCTGGAAAACGAAGAGGCAGGATCTTCCCATCTGGAAATATCAGAAGATCCTTTGGAAATTTTGTACGAAGATAAGGATGTACTGGCAGTTTGGAAAGAATCAGGGGTTGTGATTCATCCTTCCCATGGACATTTTCGTGATACTTTATCCAATCGGGTATATGGTTACTTTAAGAGAAAAGGCCAGCAGGTACAGGTCAGAAGTATTGGTCGATTGGACAAGGATACCTGCGGTATTGTGGTTTTTGCCAAAAACCAAATTGCCTCATCAAGGCTCTGGGATCAAAAAGAAAAAGGACTTTTTTGGAAAGAATATCTGGCCCTCTGTGAAGGGGAGATAGAAGAGAAAGAGCCTTTACAGGAAAACCAGCAAAAAGCCATCGCGGCCATGGAAAACCGGCCAAAAGACGGAGGAACTGAGGAAAACCGGTCAAAAAGCAAAGGAGCCGAAGAATACCGGTCAAAAAGCAGAGGAGCCGAGGAAAACCGGTCAAAAAGCAGAGGAGCCGAGGAGCGCCAGCAAAAAGGCGACGAAATCAAGGAACGCCGGCAAAAAGGCGACGGAACCAAGGAGCGCCAACAAAAAGGCGACGAAACCAAGGAACGCCGGCAAAAAGGCGACGGAACCAAGGAGCGCCAACAAACCCCCGTCGCGGCTAAGGGAGATAGAGAAAAATGGCGGGAAATGTGGCAGACAATTTCTGCACCGATCGCACCAGTTCCGGACGAAAAGATGAAAATGTGTGTGGCAGAAGGCGGAAAACGCGCTGTCACTCATTACAAAATATGGAAGAAAGGTGATCATAAGACCCTGCTTCGGGTGAGGATTGAGACGGGGAGGACCCATCAAATCCGGGTTCATATGGCATATACAGGGCATCCCATTGTAGGAGATCCCATCTATGGCTCCTCAGCTTCACATGGTCTTTGTCTTTGTGCATGGAAAACTGAGTTTTTCCAGCCTTTTACCGGTGAGCGGATAAATCTGGATGGAGAAAAGCTTTTGCGAGAGAAAACATGGAGCGTTATTCTATAGAGGATTTCTGAATGCTCCCCTATTTTATAACGCCCTCTTTTTCTTGTAATAATTACTTCTCTTACATTTAGTACATATATTGGGGAGCTCCGTACATGAACAATTCCTTCTTCTCCTAGCTGACACGTAGTTTTCGGCATCTTTTACATGGAGAATAATTTCTACTTCCAGCTGACATGTAATTCCCACCATCCTATACATGGTAAATCACTACTTCTTCCAGCTGACATGTAATTCCCACCATCCTATACATGGTAAATCACTACCTTATCCAACTGACATGTAATTCCCGTCATCCTATACATGATAAATCACTACCTCTTCCAGATGACATGTAATACCCACCATTCTGTACATGGATAATTACTTCTTCTCCAAGCTGACACGTAATTGCCAGCAGTTTCTGCATGGAATCCCCCATCTTCTATCTCTTCCACACGTAGTTCAGTTTTTTTCTGTATGTAAATGATAAAAATAAGGTTTCGCCACGTAATCACTGTGTAAAATCTCTCTTCAACAAACACAGCACTTCTCTTCTTTAACCAAAAGCGCGGGAGACTCGCATTTCAATTGGCTAGTCAGTTATTTTGTGACATTCTGAATCTTCACAAACCATTCAAAATGTTTTTGAATATTTTTACCGGCAATTTTTTTTACCATTTCTTCCAAAGACCAGCCCTAGTAAAACAGTAGCACCCAGAAGTGTTCCCCCTAAAACGAAGAACACTGCCGAAGTGGAGTATTGATTGCCGATTACACCGGTCAGCGGGCTTGCCACCACCATCAGCACGGAGTAAAACATACTGTCGATACTGACCAGAGTAGCCCTTTGTTCACTGGTAAACTCCCTATTTGTGTTTTCACTGACTATAATTTCTGAAAAGCCTTCACACATGCGGGCAATGCACGCCCCTGACAGTGTTACCAGCAGGATTTTACTTCCGGCGAGGCAAGTTCCGATCCCGCCTGCAATGCCGCAGACCAGCATGGCCCGAAAGAGGCTTGATTTATTCTTTGCAGCGATCCAAGCCCCAATGGCTCCGGCAAGGGGGATCAGCAAGATGGGCATTCCAATCCATGCTTTCGGCCACCCACATTCCACCAGATGGTTCTGAAGATACATCATCAACAGATAACATGGACAAGCGACCGCCGCATCAGCAAGAAGTTTGCACATAGTTCTGGGATGTTCCCGGATAAAAATAGCTGTGTCAATGATATGCTGCCTGACTTTTTTTATGATATCCCAAAGATCATTTACCCTGATATCCCTATGATCCGCCCTGCTGATTTTCCCGGCAACTTTTCCAGTGGTTTTCTCAATAGCTTCCCCTTCGGTTTCCCTGCTCTTTAAAGATTCCGGACATTTTTCTGAATTCAAAACCGGCTCTTTCATTCCTGCTGCTGACAGAACAGTACCACAGCCCAAAATCCCCATGACCAGATATGTATACCGGTATCCCATAGCAATAGCGATGGGGCTTGCGGCGCAGGCCGCAGCCTGTGCTACCCGCCCGATTACGCTCATATTTGCCCAGACTTTTTTATAACGATCCTCACACTTTCCCTCCAAAAGGCTGTCATACACAATAGCCTCCTGCGTACCGGATGCCAGGTTAAAGGCAAGCGCTGAGCATATCATTCCAAAATATATCCAGCCCGACCATCCATCCAGAGCCATAAAGAAACTGGAGAGAATCCCTGCCGTCCCTGACAACAACAAAGTCTTTTTTCGACCGAACAAATCGGCAAACATTCCGCTCGGTATCTCAAACAACATGCTGGTAATATGAAAAACCCCCTC
>JALFIB010000153.1 GCA_022776305.1 Lachnospiraceae bacterium | reverse complement strand
TTTCCTTACTAATCGCCACGCGGGAATCCTTAACTTTCACGATCAGGTTTCCGTTGATTTCGGACACCACAGTTACAAAACTGCCCATTACAAACCCCAGACTTTCCAGAAAACGTCTGGTTTCCTCTTTTCCGCCGATCTTCCTGACCTGAATCTCCCGACCGGTTTCGGCCATCGTCAAAGGCATCATGATTCACCTGCTTCCTTTACATTTCTTTATAAATAGTATGAATTTCTTTTTACAAGAGTTAGTATATTATTGCTTCGGTTAGTTGTCAATAACTATAAATGAGAATTTTTTTCAACAAAGAAGGAGCGTAAGATAAGAAGGCCTTAGAATAAATCCCAGCCAGTTATTTGGCGAGATTTCCTCGCATCTAGTCAGCAAATAATATTTACCATGATTAAACTGTCAGGAGATACATGTAGATTTGGGATATGGAATAACATTCCACGTAGGGAACATCGAGAGGTGCATGTCATAACATTATTTGTGGTAATTCTCCATGTAGAAATTACCAAAAGTTACATGTATGATAGGAGTGTATTAAAATTTTCCATGTAGAAACTGTCACAAACTACATGTCAGATAAAAGGCCTTCCATACTATCTCCTGAAATACCGGTACATGAATGGGGGAGAAGGCTTTTTCATGATTACAGAAGAAATTGAATCGCCTTCAGACCATAAACCTGCTCCCCAGCACCTTGTTTTATCAGCTATGCTTGTCTGGTGTAAAACACTCCACTTACTTGTCGGGAAAGCATTTGCACGACTCGCATAAAAGAACTTCACTTACCTGACATGAATGCACCTAACCTTCTTGCAGTTCCTCCAGCATCTGCGCCGGATTTTCTGCCGCTTTTACTTTCCCAAATGCTTTGATAATAATTCCCTGCTCGTCTATCAGGTACGTTGTACGGACTACACCCATGGACACCTTTCCATAGTTCTTTTTCTCTTTCCATACATCATAAGCCTGAATCGCCTGCAGCTCCGGATCAGACAGTAATGTAAATCCGAGGTTATACTTTTCCTCAAATTTTTTGTGGGATGCCACAGAATCCTTGCTGATCCCGATTACCACAGCCCCTTTTTCCGTAAACTGCGGATAGAGCTCACTGAAGCCGCAGGCTTGTTTCGTGCAGCCCGACGTATTGTCCTTCGGGTAAAAATATAAAATGACCTTTTTTCCGGCATACTCACTTAAAGTATGCATTTCCCCATTCTGGTCCGGAAGTGAAAACGCCGGAGCTTTTGTTCCTACTTCTAACATAATAGCCTCCTTATAAAATAATTGTAATTATCCAAAGCCAACCTCAAAAATGCTTTACATTTCGTCGACGTAGCGTACCGCAAAATAAAATTTCAAAAACAGCCAGCTTCCCAAAAACCATGCAATTCCATAGCCTGTTTCAAAAATCCCATAGCCTGTACTCCGCATCTTCTTTGGAACGATCTGTCTGATAGCAGCTTTCATAATGCTGTCCTCTGCGCCCATTCCACTCCTCCACAACACAATACCAATAAGGATCAAAGCCGCATGATCTGTCAGGAAAATGAAACATGCAAAAAATGAACTGCAAAGGGTTGCGGCAATCATTGCTTTCAGTCCGATTTTATCAAATAGCCAGCCAAAAAACAATGCAGAAAAAGCATCCACTGCCATGGCAAGTGCATAAAGCAGGCTCATCACGTAGATGATCATACAGATTTTCCAATGGCTTCCATTCCTGTTTTGAGACAAAGCCATTACTGCTCTGAAGCAAAGCCATTACTGCTCTGAAGTTCTAGTCCCTCGATGTTTTAGAACTACATGTTTTCTGCCCACTAATCTCTTTTAAATCTTCTATCGCCAACTCTGGTGCCATCGTATGAAACATCAGATAATTTCTCTTCATCGCTCCTACAGGTGCCTGCTTATAGATTTTCGAACTACTTTCCTTTGTATAATAATGCCAATAGCGGTAAAGATAACCCATCCAGTATAAAACCTCTTTTGAATAAATCTCCCCTTCTTCCGACACCTTATCCGCTTCAACAGCAACAAGCTCTTCTAATAAATATTCTTCCCCCGCCCACTGCATACGATTATATGTGGAGTCCAATGCTTTCGCCACTTCAGAATTCATAAATCCTTTTACAAAATTAGCACTTCCATACTTTTTATCTGCGGAAAGTTCGAACAACCTTCCTTGAATATCACACAATTTTAATTGAAGCTCGTTCATTGCGAAACCTCCTTCCAAGGTGTATCTAACATTTCATCAAAAAATACTCCTTCCCGTCGATAATTCTTACAAATTTCATTTGCAAGTGAGATACCTTTCGTGCGATTCGATTCTGCCGCTTCTTTCAAAACCTGCCTTTCTAAATAAGAAAGATTTACTTCGCATTCAATCCTTACTGTATCACAAGCTTTTTGTGTGAGCGCAACATATTGCTTACCGAATTCCAGCGCTGATAAACTATGAACCAATGCCACATCTGTAATATTTCCCATAAAAAAATTATCAATCACATAAAACATTCGATCATCTGCGATACTTCCCACTATTATATCCTTGCCTTTTGCTATATCACGATATTTATTGTACAGAGATGTGCCTTCAATTTTTTTCATTCTGCCTCTGTAGTATGCTACGACCATAGCCCATTCAAGGTTCGCTGGAATATCTAATATTTCCACTTCATTTACTGCTACAGAAACAATGTAAAACTTAGATTTATCGTAATCACAAATCAAAGTCAATGCCTGATTAGGTTCTGTCCCCATATAGAATCCTTTTCCAAAATCACATTTCGAACGGCTCTTTGGTTCAATCGTGCCTATAATCCCTGATTTGGAGCCATGGTATAACAAAACTCTGCCCTCATCCAGTTTCACATCGTTAGATGCTTTTTTTATCTTATCGATAACCATATTATACACTGGTACATTATACGCTTTACACAACTCATATAATGTGGACTGCGCAAGTTTATTTGGAACTGCCCGTCCGTTCTCCCAACGATTTACCGTTGCAAAAGATATATTTAATAATTCTGCAAATTCAGTTTGACTCAGATTCAAATAACCACGTATTTCTTTCATCAGATCTTTCATAAAACCGCCTCGTAATATAACATTCAATATGTTTACAATTATAATAAACGCTATATTTTCTGTCAACGCATGCTATACAAATGAGTAGAACCCTCTTTGGGATTCATCTCAATCACTTAAGAAGGGGTGGCATTTTTGGCAGACGATGTTAAAACCGTTGAAGAAAGTGAGGATTGAATATTTATCATGTTAAGGAAATGTACTTAAAATGGTCTGAAAAGAGTGATAACGGATTTTATGGAGAATAGCCTAAGTTACAAGTTTTTATATGTTGAAACAAAAAAGACCGGAAGCCTTTTGATTTCTCCAGGTTTCCGGTACCTTGCTAAATAGTCGATGCGACAGGATTTGAACCTGCGACCTCTGCGTCCCGAACGCAGCGCTCTACCAAACTGAGCCACGCATCGTATCGACTTGCTTACTATAGCACGTTTTTCCCGAAAAAGCAAGTTCTTTTCGCTTTTGCACCAGTTTTACGACCTTTTACGACAACTTTCCGCAAGTACGCAAATTCTGTAAACTCGCAAGTCCCACATATCCTTAATTCTTACACCTGCATCCGCCAGCCCGGATGGTATTTGTTTTTTAACGTCCCGTTGACCAGCTTGCCCCAGCCCAGTGGATAGCCGTTTACGCATACCAGCTGCCAGCCTTTTGGCCGCGCGGGGGAAAGGTCGTCTACTTCTACCGTCTCACCGCAAAGATATCTGCGGACACGTTCGTCGGAATAATCAAAATTTACGCAAGAAGCATACTCGCCCAAACTTTTTTCTCTGCTGCCGGACGTCATAGCCGGCCCTTTCAGCGCCATGGCGAATGACTGGGAGGGCTCAAATCTGTTTTTCTTGATTTCTCCAAGATACAGGCCGTTTCGCAAGAACGGAATGCGGCCTTTCAGATGAAGCATCTCCGGCACGAAGTAGACCTGCCCGGCGCGCACTTCGATCTGTTCCATGGACCAGTCCATCGAGACATCTCTTAAAAACTCCCTAAGGATCTTTTCTTCCTCTTTGGAGGGCTTGCCACTGGTTCTTGCTGTTTTCTGATGCAGGCTGCAAGGCTCCCCTTTCTTTTTCAGGAGTGCAAGGAAATGGCCCTCCCCTTCCATTTTGTGTGGGAAGATGCGGACGCATTTTGATAATTCTGGATTTTTCTCTGTTCTTCCGTGGGTAAAGCCTTCCTGCCAAGGGATTTCAGCCAATTCCATCTCCGGGCAGTTTTCCAGCAGGTATGCGATGGTTCCTTCATTCTCTTCTTCCGCAAAGGTGCAGGTGGAGTACAGCATCATTCCGCCGGGACGGAGCATTTTCACTGCCTGCAGCGTGATATCACGCTGCATCCTTGCACAGGCATCTACTTTTTCCAAGCTCCATGCCTTTGCGTTTGCCATATCTTTCCGGAACATCCCTTCCCCGGAGCACGGAGCATCCACAAGGATCTTGTCGAAGGTCTCTTCAAACTGTTCGGCCAAACGGATGGGCACAGCGTTTGTCACAAAGGAGTTTTTCACCCCAAAAACCTCCAAATTTTTCAAAAGGGCTTTTGCCCGGGAAGCACTGATATCATTTGCCACCAGCAGTCCCTGTCCCTGAAGCTTCGCAGCTAAAGCCGTAGCTTTTCCGCCGGGTGCGGCACAAAGGTCCAGTACGTACTCTCCCGGAGTCACCGGAAGGATATTTGCCGGGGTCATGGCGCTTGGCTCCTGCCGATAATATAATCCTGCATAATCAAAAGGATGGCGTGCCGGGTCATCCTCTCTTTCATAGTAAAAACCGTTGTCGATCCATGGGATCGGCGTCAAATGAAAGGGCGCCAGCTTTACAAACTCATCCACGCTGATCTTGAGCGTATTGACACGAAGGCCGAATTTTCGCGGTTCTTCATAGGTGCGGAGAAATTCCTCATATTCCTCA
>JALFIB010000141.1 GCA_022776305.1 Lachnospiraceae bacterium | reverse complement strand
CCGGTATTCTTTTGGTGTACAGCCGCAGACCTTTTTAAATATGTAGCTGAAATAATGGGAATCTTTGTATCCCACCTGATACCCGATCTCAGAACTCCTCATATCGGTACACATCAAAAGCTCCTTTGCCTTAGACAGCCTAACTTCCGTCAAATACTCAATAAATGTTTTCCCCGTCTCCTGTCGGAACAAGGTGCTGAAATAGCTGGGGCTGATGTTGACCATGGCTGCTGCCTGGTTCATGGTAAACTCATTGTTCTGGAAATTCTCCATGACACATTTTTTCGCATTCTGGATCAGATCCTGATACCGGTTGCGCGCTGAATTATCCCGCAGCCGCATGGTCTCCTCAAACAATTTTTTCACATAGCTCTTCATGCCGTCTGCAGAGCTGGCATAATAGGAAAACTGGTCCACATCTCGGCATTCGCTGGGAAGCGCCGCAGGATCAATATTCAAACTCTCCAAAAACTGGCAGGCACAAAAATTCATATCTACGATGAGATAATGGCAGAACATTCTGGAACGGTAATTCTGCAAGCCGATATTTTCAAAATACTCATCCACAAAATCATTGACTTCTTCCGCCACTCCGACCCGCAGGAATTTCTCCACCAGCTTCCTGTCGATATTGGAGGAATCCACAGCGATGAGGCTCATGTCGCGCTCCTCCCCATGTCTGCCGTCTTCGATCTGGGATACCTGGATAAACTGGTCCTTTTCCATAAAAAACCTGCTGGCAAAGGCTTTGCTGGCAGTTTGGTAAGAGATACGTATGTCGCGCATCCTCTGTACCGTTTCCCCCACACCGCCAAAATAGCGGACACTTTCATATTCTCCCAGTATTTCCTGTATGTTCTCTTCAAATTTCCGGATATTTTCTTCCACCTCTGACCGGCTCTCTGCTTTTAGGATAAAAGCCCATCCTTCCGGTCCCCTTTCAAAAGAGATGACGTTCTCATTCTTTCCTAACGCTTCATTTAATGCTTCCGTAGCACGTACCAGCTCCCCGGAATATGCATTATGTTCTTCTTGGGCCATCAGTTTAAACAGCAATACGGTATAGTAGGCTGCAGCAAGATCCAATCCCAGCTCTCTTCCCTGTTCCAAAAACTCCCTTGTGGAACAATTCTGGAGAATGATCCGCTCAAACAGCTGTTTCTTTTCCAGGCTGATATTTTCCTGCATTTCTTTTTTATACTGCGCCACAAGATCCCGGTGGGCACGCTCTTCCTGAATAATGGCAGCCACCCGCTTTATTACTTCCATCAGCTTTTCCGAAGTGATAGGTTTCAGAAGATAGTCTGTCACCCCCAGTGTGATTGCCTGCTTCGCATACTCAAATTCGCTATATCCGCTCAAAATAATGATCTTCGTATCGGGCATCTCCCGGCGTACCAGCTCTGAAAGCTCCAGCCCATTCATAAATGGCATTTTAATATCGGTGATCAAAATATCCGGCTTTGTATTTTTGATCAGAGGCCAGGCAAGTTCTCCGTCACTGGCTTCCCCTGCAAACTCAAACCCTTCTTTTTCCCATGGGATATTATTTTTGATCCCGTTTCGTATGATCACTTCATCTTCCACTAAAAATACTTTCATCATCTTGTGATCCTCCACTCTTTTTCTGTTCCAGGCCTATTGCCGGGCTGCTTTTTCCTGCTCCCGTGCCACAAAGTAGACTCTCTCGCTGTCATTCCTCGGTGCATCTGATGAAAAAGCGTCGTAGACTGCTTCCAGCTTCAGCCCTGCTTCTGCTAAAAGGCGGCATACAGTCTCAACGGTATATCCCTTCTGGTAATGGGTCTCCTCATAGCGCTCATACAGTCCGTCCTCCCGCCTGATAAACAGCGTCAGGTCATATTCATTGATCTGCTCTTCTTCATCGTACCAATTTTCCCAGATGAAGCTGCTTTCTTCCCTGTTTTCCGCGATCACGGTATTTCCCAGCATATCCTTGTATTTATAAATGGTATTCATATCGAAAAGGAATACGCCGCCGGGATCAAGGTAATTATTCACAAGCCTGAACACCTGAAGCAAGTCTTCTTCCTCTGTAATATAATTCATAGAATCACAGACGCTGACCACTGCGCCCACCGTTCCGTAAAGTTCAAATTCACGCATATCCTGCAGCAAGTATAAAATATCATGGCCTGACTGGGCTTTTTTCTCCTGAGCGATCTCAAGCATCTCCACCGAATTATCGACTCCGATCATATCATATCCCCATCCGGCGAGAAGCTCCGTCATGGATCCGGTTC
>JALFIB010000129.1 GCA_022776305.1 Lachnospiraceae bacterium | reverse complement strand
AAGGTGGTATTTTTATTGGACATCTAATCCTTTAAGCTATGTGTAACAAATAGAGCAAAGGAGCGGAGGATTATGAAAGGATACAATACGGAAGATGGTTACATGGGATATGTTGACGGAAGGTATCAGCTCTTCGCAAGTGAAGCAGATTACAAGGAATGGATGGAAGATTAATAGGAGGGATTGCCACGATGAAAGGATTGTTTGGAGGTTTATTTGATTTCAATCATGATGGGAACTTAAGTACATTTGAACAGGCAGCAGAATTCTCATTTTTACATGAAATGCTGGGGGAAAATGAAGGAAGTAAAACTGAGCTGGAGCTTTCCGGTTTAGATCCAAATGAGCTGGAATTCATGAATGCAGAGGAACGCAGGGAGGTATTGGAAGATGCCGGATTGGATCCAGATGAATATGATTTTTAGGTAGAAAAAAGAGTCAAGCTGATATTCGAAATCCGCTTTGCTACTTGATTCGGTTAAAACGATAGGAGAAAAACCAATGTTTGGTGTACGATAATCTTCCCATCTATGATATACTGGTCATAATTCATTTGACTGTATTCTCATCGGAGGAAGCGCGTTATGCCAAAGGGAACGAACCAAAAATTCAAATTATACCGTCTTGCCCAGATCATGTTGGAAAGGACGGATGACGACCATTATATTACCATGCCGGAGATTATGGCTGCATTGGGTGAATATGAAATTACAGCAGACCGTAAGAGTATCTATAATGACCTGCGTGATCTGGAAACGTTGGGGATTGAGGTGGAAGGTGAGCCGGTAGGAAACCGCTACCATTATCATGTGGTTAGCCGTCCTTTTGAACTTCCGGAGTTGAAGCTTTTGGTAGATGCCATCCAGTCTTCCAAATTTATCACGGAGCGAAAAACAAATGCCCTGATCAAAAAACTGGAGCATCTGGTCAGCAAATATGAGGCAATGAAGCTGCAGCGTCAGGTATATGTTTCCGGAAGGATCAAAACGATGAATGAGAGTATTTACTATACTGTGGATGCCATCCATAATGCCATATCCGAGAACAAAAAGATCCGATTCCAATATTTCCAGTGGAATGTGAAAAAGGAGATGGAGCTGCGCCATCATGGAGCATGGTACCATGTCAGCCCATGGGGACTTTCTTGGTATAACGAGAATTATTATCTGGTAGGATATGATGCCGGTGCCGGGCTGATCAAGCATTACCGTGTAGATAAGATGCTGCATATCCAGATGTCTGAAGAAAAAAGAGAGGGAAAAGAGCATTTTAAAAAATTGAATATGGCAGACTATGCGAAGAAAAGCTTTGGCATGTTTGGAGGAAAAGAACAGGCAGTCAAATTGCGAGTAGCAAATAATCTGGCAGGGGTGATCATAGACCGTTTTGGAAAAGATGTGATGATGATTCCGGAAGATGAGGGACATTTTACTGTAAATGTGGATGTGCATGTCAGTAAGCAGTTTTTGGGATGGGTTTTTTCTTTAGGAGAAGGCGTGAAAATTGTATCCCCTAACGAAGTAGTGGAAGAGATGAAGACAGAGGCCGAGCGGCTGGTACGGCAGTATTCTTAAGTATGAAATGAGATGATTCTGCTACCACAAAAGGAAAAAATGATATATACTGTTATTGCGTTCGACTTGAATACCAGAGATATGGGGGATATATTATGGATAAAATATTTAGGAATAGCAGATATAAGTCAGTTTTGGCATTTTTGTGTGCTTTCGGATGGTCTTTGGCCTATCCGCTTATTAAAATAGGGTATCAGCAGTTTCAAATCAATTCTGATGACTTGGGAGGAAAAATTCTTTTTGCCGGGATTCGGTTCTTCTTTGCAGGAATCTTTGTTTTAGGGTTTTGTCGCTGTAATCGAATAAGCCTGCAGATGAAAAGAAAAAAAGATATAACCTGGCTGATTGCTCTTGCAGTTGTAAACACAACACTTCATTATATGTTTGCGTATATCGGGCTGGGGTATAATGCCAGTGCAAGGTCAACCATTTTGGATTCTATGGGAGGATTCTTATTGATCATTTTTTCCATAGCGATCTTTGCAGATGATAAAATATCATCTTACAAAATAGCGGGATGCTTACTGGGATTTATAGGAATTATCGCAATTAATATTCATCCCGGAGAGAACTTTTTTGAAAACATTACCTTCAGAGGAGATGGAATGATTCTTTTAAATGCATGCTGTGCAGCTTTTGGCGGAATCATCACACGGGTAGTTTCGAAGAAAATGAATATCGTACAAGCAACCGGGCAAAGCATGCTGATCGGTGGAGCCTTGCTTTTGGGAATAGGCCTTGTGATAGGGACAAGCAGTCCGTGGAATTGGAATATAAAAGGAATACTGGTGTTACTTGCGTTGACAACGATATCAGCGGTTTGCTTTGGCGTATATAACGAACTGCTTGCATATTATCCAATCAGCAAGATTGCAATATACAATGCGCTGATTCCTGTATTAGGGGTGATATTTGCAGCATTGCTCCTTCATGAAGAATTGAAATGGCAGTATTTATTTGCGGTGGCATTGGTTACATGTGGTATTTATTTGGTAAATAAGAATAAACAATAAGAAACGATAGCCTTAAGTGATCAGTATGCTTCAAAATTCGTAATAGAAATATTATTTTGGTCAGGAGCCAAAGTTTGTTGAAGGCGATGTTTTTCGAATCATTGTACCGCTCGATGATAGTTATTCATTCGATTTTGGTCAGAATGGTCAAGCGAACCAATCGAACCAATTAAACCAATCAAACCAACCCCAATTATACGATGATGAAATAATCCTTTTAAGTTTGATAAAAGAATATCCGGATATGACAAATCATCTTATAGATGGAAAAATTGATTCTAAAATACTAAAGCCTATCGCATTTGATCCCTGCAATAACACATACATTGGTCTGGGTGATGTTGTGGGTAAAGCCTTTGTCGATGGACTTAAGCTAAAATAGAAAGATGGCATGCTGGCTCCTCCGAGTATGTTCAGTTAAATTGTCAGGCATGTTAAAATATTTTTAGTTTGGCAAATGCCTCCACGATTCTCCCTGCTGCCTGATAGCAACAGCGGGTTGCTTGTGAAAGCTGAAGTGTAAAGCTATAATGATAGCATGAGTTGTTTAACAAATGAGCTAAGGGGGAGAGAATATGGAAATGCAAGCTATACTTAAACAATTGCGTGAAAGCAATCATCTTACACAAGAACAAATGGCCATGCGGGTGATGGTCACCAGACAGGCAGTCAGCCGTTGGGAAAATGGAGAGACGCAGCCAAATACAGAAACATTAAAACTGCTGTCGAAAGAGTTTAATGTTTCAATCAATACGCTGCTTGGATCTCCGAGGCAGCTTGTTTGCCAGTGCTGCGGAATGTCCTTATCGGAAGATGGCTTAATCAGTCGGGAAGTGGATGGCAGCTTTAACGAAGATTACTGTAAATGGTGTTTTGCAGATGGTGAGTTTACATATACATCAAAAGAATCTTTGCTGGACTATCTTGTCAGCCACATGCCTAACCCTGATCATCTGGATGAGGAAGAGAGACGTATCCAGTTTGACAGCTATCTTTCACAATTAAAACATTGGAAATGATGTCATCGAAACGACATCACGACATCATCTTTTTTTACCGGAGCATATTTTGCTCCGGATTTTTTTCATTTCCCCTGTTGGTAAATTACCATACTCAAATCCGGAAGATTATGGTATAGTACTTATGGAACTTCCAATGATGGTTATGAATACTTAGGAACAAAAGTAAAAAAGCGTTTAGGGTAGGTGTATGATGACTGTATTATTTGCTATTTTAATGATTTTAATATTTGGGAAAATGATCGGACTGGCTTTCCGGGCAACCTGGGGACTTACGAAAATTATCTTTCATGTAGTATTGCTTCCCGTGTTTTTGATCGTTTTGGTTGTGGCGGGGTTTATGTATATCGCACTGCCGCTCTTGATCATTGTGGGAATTGTTATGCTGATAAAAAAAGCATTCTGAAAGCGCAGGAAATAATGTGATAAAAAAAGCGTTCTGAAAGCGCAGCATAAAGAAAGCAAAAGAGGAGGTAAATGCAGATGGGTTATCAATTTTGGGGATGGGAACAGGCAACTGTGCCTGCAATAACAGATCAGTATAAAGGAATACATACTCCGCTGGATCTGTATGATGCTCTTTCGGAAATCTGGTGTGCAGATACGTGTGCGCCAAGAATGAGGGAGAACTGGACACCGGAAAATAAAACGCTGGGACAGTGCTCTATTACAGCTTTTCTGGCACAGGATATTTTCGGAGGAAAAGTATACGGTGTACTGCGGCCTGGCGGAAATTACCATTGCTATAATGTGATCGGGGACTGCCGGTTTGATCTGACCAGCGAGCAGTTTGGTGATGAGCATTTAGTGTATGAAAACAATCCGGAACAGTTCCGGGAAGTGCATTTCGCAAAAGAAGAGAAGCGATTGAGATATGAATATTTGAAGAGAGAGTTGGAAAAGTGGTGCAGCAAATAGCAGTTACGCTTATTGTCTGATAATTCCCCAAGGGATAAATGAGAATCTCTAATCGCATATATGAATCTACAAGGGATAGATGTGATCTTGCTTCGGCATATGGATCAAGAGTTTGATACAAGGAGTATGAAAAGCTATGAAATATGATTTTACTACTGTTATGGACCGCCGGGGAAAGGATGCTCTGGCAGTAGATGCTGTGGGAGGCAGTTCCTTCGCCGGATATATGCCAGCGCCTAGGGAAGGCTTTGATGTGATCCCCATGTGGGTGGCTGACATGAATTTTCCTGTTGTGCCTACGATTCAGGAAGCTATTATTTCCCGTGTACATCATCCGGCTTTTGGCTATTTTGAGACCTCGGATGAGTATTATGATCTTACCATCAGATGGCAGGAGAAGAGAAACGGCGTCACTGGATTAAAGAGAGAACACATTGGCTATGAAAACGGTGTGCTAGGAGGTATTATCAGCGCCCTGAATGTTTTATGTTCCAGAGGTGACAATATATTGATCCATACACCGCATTACATGGGATTCACCAATATACTCACAAATAACGGCTACAACATGGTGCTCTCTCCTATGGTGAAGGATGAACATCAGGTGTGGCGCATGGATTTTGAGGATATGGAGAAAAAGATCATTGAGAATAAGATCCACACAGCTCTTTTCTGTTCCCCACACAATCCCTGCGGCCGTGTATGGGAGCGTTGGGAGCTGGAAAAGATGATGGAATTATTCCAGAAGCATGATGTTTATGTGGTTTGCGATGAGATATGGTCAGACCTTATTCTGGATGGCCATCGCCATATCCCGCTGCAGTCTATCAGCGAGGATGCGCGCAACCGTACCATCGCCATGTATGCAACTTCCAAAACCTTTAATCTGGCTGGGTTGGTAGGAGCTTACCACATTATTTATAACAAAAGGCTCAGGGACCGTGTGCGGAAGGAATCATCCCTGTCCCACTACAATGATATGAATGTGTTGTCTATGCATGCCCAGATTGGGGCTTATCAGCCGGAAGGGCATGAGTGGGTGGACGAGCTGTGTCAGGTGCTCACAGGAAATGTGAATTTTGCCTGTGATTTCATTTCGAAACATTTTCAAGGGGTCGAAGTATCGAAGCCGCAGGGCACTTATATGATTTTTTTGGATTGTACCCGTTGGTGCGAGGAGCACGGAAAGAGCATCGATGAACTTCTAAATGCAGGATTAGAGGTAGGAGTTTACTGGCAAGATGGCCGTCTTTTCAATGGCCCCTGCCATATCCGCATGAATCTTGCTCTTCCGCTTTCTAGGGTCAAAGAGGCCTTTGAACGGTTGGAAAAATTTGTATTGTTATAATGTTAAGATTGTGGGAGTGCGAAGCAGAAAACAATCCCTATGGCATCTTTTAGCCTTAACATCATGTCAAGAACACTCGTATATTTACGAGAGTTTTTAAAAATGCAAAGGGGTTACACCATCCCAGTACAGAATAAGATTCTTTGAAAGGGAAGAGGCAAGAGCATATACAAGGGCATATATAAGAGCATATGCAAAAGCATAGATATGATTCGGACGCAGAGTATGACGCCGGAGGCGGTGTTGTCCTCTGCGTTTTTTCTACCTATAAAACAGACACATTCGCCTGCAAAATATGACTATCGGATAATCGGGATATTTCTTAGAATGATGTTAAGGTCAAAAGATGCCATACGGATTGTTCCGTGCTTCGCACTTCCACAATCCTGCCCAATATTCGGATATCGTGGGGTATACACCCCACTTTTATCCTCATATTTGGGCGGGTCATTAAGTCATATAACCACTCATGTGCAAGCACATCGTGGTTAATGACTTTTGCCCCTGACATCATATTGGACAAAAACGACAAAATGTCCTAAAAAGTAACAAATTGTGAAAATGTCGCAAATTGGGATAATTGCCGTTTTTTGTCTAATGACTTTCCGAGCGTATCTTCCTATAATTTTGAAAAACACGGGAGAGGCTCAAATAGTTTCGATACTATTTATGTTTTAGAAAGGATGCATTTACTATGAACAATACGATAGATAAACTTTCACATGCCGCGCAGAGGCGCATTGCAGGAGTGCTTGTCGATACAGCATTAAACCATATGGGAAAAGACAGGGAAAAAAGTTTTCTGCAGCTGGTGGATATGGCAGAACAATTTTGGGGAGATTCTTATCCGAAGGAATCCTACGATAAGGCAAGGGTTGCCATCCGTGACCCGGAAAACCGCTGGATGCGTGTAATCAACAGGGTATTGGATGAGACGGATCCACATGTGGCAAAGATGGCTGCCATGAACCTTGGTTTTGAGGCATTCTTCCGCGGTACGAAAATGATACGTAAAAACAGGGAGATTTATAAGTGCAACATCCCCTGGCTGATCTTGTTTGATCCCACTTCTGCCTGCAATATGCATTGTGCAGGCTGCTGGGCAGGTACATACGGCAACAAAAACAACCTTAGCTTTGAGGATATGGATAAGATCATTACAGAAGGAAAAGAACTTGGCGTTTATCTTTACATGCTGACGGGAGGGGAGCCTCTTGTACGCAAAAAAGATATCCTGAAGCTGGCAGAAAAACATAATGATGTAGAATTCTCCATCTATACAAATTCCACTTTGATCGACGATGCATTCTGCCGTGAAGTGGTTCGCCTTGGAAATATCACATTCCAGCTCTCCATCGAGGGAACACCTGATACAAATGATGCCCGCCGTGGCGAAGGGCATTACGAAGCGGTCATGAACGCAATGGATCTTCTGAAAAAATACGGAATCATCTTTGGTACGTCCATCTGCTACACCAGAGCAAACATTGAAGCGGTGACAAGCGATGAATTTCTAAATATGATCGCAGATAAGGGGGCAAGATTTGGCTTCTTCTTCCATTACATGCCCGTAGGAAACAATGCAGTGCCCGAATTGCTTCCCACGGTAGAGCAGAGAAAATACATGATCCAGCGTATCCGGTACATCCGTTCCGACCAATGTGATATTCCATTCTTCCCAATGGATTTCCAGAATGACGGAGAATATGTAGGAGGATGCATTGCCGGAGGAAGAAATTACTTCCATATCAATTCCGCAGGCGATGCAGAGCCATGTGTATTTATCCATTACTCAAATGCAAATATCCATGAGAAATCCATTTTGGAGATCTTGCAGAGTCCTCTGTTTATGGCTTACCACAAAGGGCAGCCATTCAACGGAAACCATCTTCGTCCCTGCCCGATGCTGGAGAACCCGGAAATTCTGGAGCGCCTTGTGAATGAGACCGGGGCACACAGTACAGATTTGGAGTCACCGGAAAAGGTAGAAGACCTGTGCACAAAATGCCATACGTATGCAGAAAACTGGGAGCCTGCCGCAGAAGATATCTGGAACCAGAAAGAGCATAAGACCGTAGGCTATCAGAATTATGCAAGGGATTAAAAGATAAAAAGGCTTATAAATAAAGAGTTTGGTAAATAAAAGGGTCGGCATCAAAAAGATTGGCAAAAAAAGAATGCCTGATGAAAAGATTGGCCAACAAAAGGTTGGCAAATAAAGGATTGACAGATTAAACATTGGGGGTAAGCAAAAACATTCAATATAAGAAAGCGGGAGGTCGCAAAATAATTGATTAAGCAATTATAACAAGTGGCCTCTCACTTTTGCCGTATTTCTGTGAGGATTTCTTAATGCTCCCCTATTTACAGCGCCCACTTTTTTTACAATCATTAGCTTCTTTCGTCCAGTACATATATTTTGGAGTTCCTTACATGGAAAATTCTTACTACTTCTATCTACTACAATATATTTATGGTTAATATCCCTTACAGCCAGTAAGGAATTATCCATCTTGTTGCTTAAGCTGTATAATGATGGAGCAATAGGTATGTCGACTTTCTTTCTTGGACCTCGCGTCCGTATGTCAGACTGATAACCAGTTCCTCATTTGCAGCGTTCGTTTTATGCAGGTTGAATCGTCTTGGGCGCATTCGTGTCACACCACAGTAGATTGAATAGGCAATGAGTAAAACTGGTATTTATCCATTGCAATAATCTTAAGGAGTGACAGATTTATGAACGCAGTAGGTATCGATGTTTCAAAAGGTAAAAGCATGGTGGCAATCTTACGCCCTTTCGGTGAGATTGTTTACAGCCCTTTTGAAATCAAGCACACATCCCATGGTATTAATTCTCTTGTTGACCTCATCCATTCCGTTGATGGTGAATCCCGTGTCGTGATGGAGCATACTGGACGTTATTACGAAGTCCTTGCCCATCAGCTTTCCGAGGCGGACATTTTCGTCAGCACAATCAATCCCAAACTAATCAAAGACTTTGATAATGATTCTCTTCGTAAAGTCAAATCCGACAAAGCAGATGCAGTGAAGATTGCTCGCTATGCTCTTGACAAGTGGCAGAATCTGAAACAGTATAGTCTTATGGATGAATTACGCAATCAACTTAAAACCTTGAACCGTCAGTTTGGTTTCTATATGAAACACAAAACTGCTATGAAAAATAACCTTATTGGCATCCTTGATCAGACTTATCCTGGCGTAAATACTTACTTCGATAGTCCTGCACGAAGTGACGGCAGCCAGAAATGGGTTGATTTTGCATCTACATACTGGCATGTGGACTGTGTTCGTAAAATGTCTTTAAACGCCTTTACTAACCACTATGAAAAATGGTGCAGACGCAAGAAGTACAACTTCAGCAAATCAAAAGCTGAAGAAATCTATGGAAAAGCGAAGGAACTTGTTCCTGTACTTCCCAAGGATGAAATAACCAAACGAATGATCAGACAAGCAGTTGATCAACTCAACAGCGCTTCCTCTACTGTTGAGGAACTGCGCACCTTGATGAATGATACAGCCTCAAAGCTCCCTGAATACCCCATTGTTATGGCAATGAACGGCGTCGGTCCATCTCTTGGTCCACAGCTTATTGCGGAAATCGGAGATGTTACTCGATTTACTCACAAAGGTGCTATTACAGCATTTGCTGGTGTTGACCCTGGTGTAAATGAATCCGGAACCTTCTCACAGAAAAGTGTGCCTACATCAAAACGTGGCTCTGCTGATTTACGAAAAACACTATTTCTTGTAATGGA
>JALFIB010000100.1 GCA_022776305.1 Lachnospiraceae bacterium | reverse complement strand
GAGAAGCACGTCACAACCGCCAGCGTCATATCCTCCAGCATCCACAGCTCCCTCTCATAGCTGGTAACAACAAGGTCGCTTCCGCCGCGGTCAAACTCCCGGTAGACCAGTGCGCCCCTCTGCGGCAGCAGCTCCTTTCCAAGATAGTCAAAGGATTTCTTACAGTCCCCTTTTGCCTTATACGAATAGATCGGTTCCAGCCGGTTTATCAGATACTGGGTGACATTCTCATAATCAATTTCCTGCACCAGTGCTTCCACATCTACCTCTTCGTCATACGAATACAGCAGCCGGACCATTTCCCTGACTGCTTTTTCTATTCCTTTTACCGTAAACATCTCAGTGCCGCCTCCTTTTCTTTTTTACGAGGACATGCCCCTCGATCACATGGGCGTCCTTCCTGATCTTTATTTCCCCCTGTTTCTGGCTCACCAACGCCTGCTGATACCCTACCTCATCCAGAAACAGCCGTATCTCCTCCCCATAAAGCCCATACGGCGTTCCGTCTTTTTTCACCACAAACTCAACCATGTGGTGCGTACCATCCAGGAACCGCTCTACCGCCAGAATGTTATGCCCCTTCAGCTCCTTTGCGGATATATCCTGCATCTAAGCACTCCTTTCACCTGTCATGCTGCTGCTGACGTTTTTTCTGCCATTGTTCCAGCAGCCGGATGATCGTCTCCTCCATCTTCCGGGGCGTATAGCTCCTGGGGAAATACTTCCGCAGGGTGTCTGCTGAAAACGTCACTTTATCCAGATCGCTTTTCTTTTCCTCCGACATAATCGCAAGCATCACATCCTCCGACAGCTTCCCTTCCTGGCTGAATTTCTTCATGCGCTGCGCCTGGGATAAAGACGGCGTGGCCTGTTCGGAATCAATCGTCTCCAAAAGCCACTCCTGTTCCTCCTGTTTCAGGAACGAGACTTCATAGGCCGGATTGAGTGCCATCTTCTTTTCATCTACAAGGTCCAGCAAAGGAGGAATCAATTCTGTAAGACGGATGAAACGCTGAATCTGGTTTCGACTTGATCCTGTTTGTTGTGCAAGCGCTTCATCTGCTCTCAACTTCGTCCCAACTTGGGACGAAGTTAAATCCGTCCGTATTCCCTGATGTTTCATTGCTTCCAGTTTCATCTTGTAGGCAAAGGCCCGTTCACTGGGAAGCAGTTCCTCCCTCTGCAGGTTACTGTCTACCATAATGATCGTAGCGGCATCATCATCCAGTTCCCGGACAATCACCGGCATGGTCTCTCTCCCGGCAATCTCACTTGCATGGTGGCGGCGATGCCCGGAAATCAGCTCATACCTACCCTCCGGGTCCGGCCTTGCAATCGCCGGAACCAGAACACCGTGCTGCCGGATGCTCTCTGCTGTATCCATCATTGCCTCATCATCCTTGACTTTGAACGGATGGTTCTTAAAGGAATGAAGCTCTGAAAGAGGAATTTCCACTACCTTTTCCCGGCCTTCCTCAGACCGGCTCTCTTCCGTAGAAAACAGGTCATCGACCGATGCCAGCTTTACTTTTTTCGCGCTGCTTTTCAAGCTTCAATACCTCCTTCGTCAGATTTTCATAAGCTCCAGCTACCTTGCCGCCGGGATCGTGAGCATAAATACTTTTCCCCTCTGCGCTGGTTTCCTTTGCCCGAACCGAGTGGGGAATTTCCGTCCCGAACACCCTGATCTTGCTGCCATAAGTATCCCGCAGCAAAGCGCTGATCTCTTTTGCAAAGTTCGTCCGGCCGTCTACCATCGTGAGCAGGATGCCGTCAATCTGCAGTTTCGGATTGATCTGCCTCCGGACCTTACTGATCGTGGAAAGAAGCTGCTCTAATCCCTTTGCCGGAAGGTATTCTGCCTGCACGGGAATCAATACCCTGTTCGCAGCTGCCAATGCGTTCACGGTAAGCATCCCCAGGGACGGCTGACAGTCGATCAGAATATGGGAATACTGATTCCTTACCGTATCCAGATACTGCCTCAGAATTGTCTCCCTGCTCATGGCATTTACAAGGGAAACCTCCATGCCGGACAGCTGAATATCCGCAGGCATAAGATCAACTCCTTCCGGATGGTGCAGGATGCCCTCCCCAGGACGGATTGGTTCATCCATAAGAACCTTCTCCATCATATTGGAAAGCGTTACCGGCAGCTTGTCCGGCTGTGGATGTCCCAGGCTGATCGAGAGACTGCCCTGCGGGTCCCCGTCAACCACCAGTACCTTCTTGCCTGCCCGTGCCAGTCCGATACCGAGATTCACACAGGTCGTTGTCTTGCCGACACCGCCCTTTTGGTTCGATATGGCGATTACTTGTGCGTTCAAATCACATACCTCCTTTGAAATAAAATAAGGCCATCCCAAAGACAAGGAATGGCCCGTAATTTTGAACATGAAAAAACCGCCTGCCAAAGCAAACGGTTTCACATTCTATGTTCACTTCTATCTTTTATTGTTTCCTACTGTTCAGAATAAAATTTTTGGTTTTTGCTTCGCGGTTTTTCTGGATACATCATAAAAAGCTTACCTGAGTCCAATAACGGCTTAATGTATGCGTTTCTGAATGTTGTTCTATGCTTAATTCCAAGAAATCCCATCATTTCTTCCCTTGTCCGGGGTTCGGAACAATACTTGAGTAGTTCCATACTTTTTTCATTTTTTGAGCGGTATTTTGAGCGGTAGCGCTCAATTTATTTCGCTCATTTTTTTCAAACTCGTCGCATTGCAAACTCTCTCTTCGATTGCCGATTCCACCCATATTTTCTAAACCCGCTTTTTATGAATATTAAGAACTCATCTTCCGCCCCCTTTCCTCATATCATTCGCATTGAACTATTCCAACAATGACTATTATAAAAGCCCGGATTCAAACCGAGCCTTCATAATAATCATGTATTCTAAATTACAATTCCCTTTTTTATCATCCTTTTTTGGATAGAAGATAAAATCGAATTTTCTATTACTTCATTACCTCTGAAAAATTCGCAAGAAGTCCTTCGCAAAGGACTATCTTTTTTTATGCGAACAAATTGTTTTTCTGAAACTGAATTCTGCCCATCATACTTAAATGTTAAGAATCTTTTTTCATTATTGCCAACATGCAACATCTGATCAATCAAAACTTTTTCTGATCTTTTACCGTCCAATTCCTTCAAAATATCATTTATATAATCATAAGGTGAATTGGCATTGCAAAGAATTATTAAATAAGCATATTCTTGATTTTCTAATGGAACTATTTTATATGCTTTATCCATGTCAACGCCTCCTTTTAAATCTTATTACAAAGAATAATATTCATCAATAAGAGAAATCGAATCCCGTATAATAACTACAGCTTCTGCTATTGAATTTAGTATTCTTGTTGTATCTGTTTTTTCTGTTGGGTCATCCCAATGAAATAAAGTGTTCCTATTAAGATGGTAAAACCCATAACATTTTTCCAAATATTTCAAAAACTCTCTCGAATGTTCATCCTTAACAAATTGATCTCTTAATTTGTACTTTCCATTTTTTTCTTTGAATACAAAAAAACTATCATGATCTTGATCTTCTTGTCTTATTGGAATCCCGTTTTCTTTTAATGCCAATTTCAATATAGCTTCTAATGGTCTAAGAGCCGGTTCAACAAGATAATTTGCAACATATATATTGCCCTCTACATGAAGATTATATACAGCCTGATGAAGATATTTTTTCATTTCAGTAGGAAGCTTATCTTTAGCGTTAGGAAACATCTTTTCAAATTCTGTTTCTACGACATCTCTATCAATCTCCATATTATGAACTGTATTTAGAAATGCCGGTATCTCTTCCATCTCTAACAGTTCTACAATATACAATGTAAGTACATTAAACAAATCTTCTTGTCTACCACTTATCCAAATTTTATCTTTATTCTCATAATAATTAACGGTTAGCCTTTGTCTATTTGGTTTATTTATTGTTAATTCATATTGTACTGCATAGGGAATTCCTCTGGTTACAATATTGATATCAGAAAAGTCATCTTTTATGAGTTCCAATATGCTTTCAAAATCTTTCTTCTTAATACCTTTAGCTACAACACCATTACTTCGAGCAGTTATTCCTGATTTATCGCTTCCAATCCCCAAGGCTTCTTTTGCTAACGAATCTGCTAATTCATTATATGTAACACCTGTATGAGCCGTTACTTTTTTAAAATGAATCTCAACACTATCTTTTATTCTGCCGTAAAATTTCTTATACTCTTTTGTTTCTGTTTTCTTCGCCTGCCATTCACCCTTGCACCACTTCTCAATGCCTTCATAATCATAAAAAAGATCAAGACTTTTTATACCATTATCATAGCAAAATTTCATTGCCTTTTTAGCGCCTTCAATTTCACCAGCAACATTTCGCATTTTTGCCATTTCTACGTCAGAAAATTTTTCACTAAAATGTTCCTCTCCACCATCATAAAACAAAACCACTCCATATGCATATTCATTTGTATCTTGATTAAAACTACCATCTACATATGCAACTGCTTCACATTCAGAATAAATTCGCGCAATATCATCTTCTGAACTACTATCCGTAGTAGCATCCATAAACGCCTTTGCTTCCTCTTCTGTTGAAAAACTTTTATGTTCTGCACCAGGAAATCCATTTATATTTTGCTGACACTCACCCCAAGTTGTATATATCCCTGGAACCAGTCCTTTTCTTACAGCATAGAACTTTTTACCTTTAGCCATGATTTCCTCCTCATCTGTGAATATTTAATATTATACCACACTTTCAGCAAAGTCAAGCACAATTTTTGTGTAACAAAATCCTCAACATCTACTCTCATTGTCTTCTCTCATCAACACATCATTATATTCCCATTACGTATATCCCCTCTAAAACCTCTCTTTACGAATGAAGGTCACTAAACTCACTCAGTCCATGCAGTGTTACCCAGTCCACACAGTCCATATAGTCCACAATATCTGGTATAAACAGCATCAAATAACACTAAATAGCACCACTTGAAGCCCTCTCACTTACTAGGACACAAAATACTCCACTGCGTTCTCAGGGAAGAACTCCTTAAATTCTCCGTAGAGCTGTGCAGCCAGGGTCTTGTTATGCGCAATTATAAGTGTTGGTTTATTTAATTGTTGAATGACGTTGGCCATGGTAAAAGTTTTACCGGAGCCGGTAACGCCAAGAAGCGTCTGGCACTGGTTTCCTTCCTTGAAGCCCTCCACCAGCTTAGCGATGGCCTGCGGCTGGTCTCCGGTCGGGGCATACTCAGAACGTAGTTTGAAACATTTTTTTACATCTTGCATAATTTTCGTCTCCATAGTCTATAGTAAAAAAGTTTGTCCATTAACCATAAATTTGTAATCGTAGTAGGTACAAAATAATCAGGTAAGTATTCATTGAACATTTTTGATATTTCCGACAATTTTGTTCATTGAATCATAATCATTATTACTGTAAAGAAAGCACATTCTGATTATTATATATAATAACTCTTGATTTAACATTCTCTTTTTCTTTTTCATTAAGTTTTGTCTTACTTAAAAAATCATTTCTTATGCCATCAACATGCATTAATCGAGTTACAGGATTTCCAAAGGGCTTACCATTTTTCAACATTTCGTCATTCAATACAAAACCTTTTGTTATGTACTCTTTTAACGTCTTTGTTGCCCATTGACGAAAACGTGTTGCCTTTTTAGAATTAACTCGATATCCTACCGCAATAATCGCATCCAAATTGTAACACTTTAAATTCCTGTTTACTTCACGTATACCTTCCTTTTGAACTACCGAGAAATACTCGACAGTTGCTTTTTCATCTAATTCTTCTTCAGCATATATATTTCTTAAATGAAGAGAAATATTATCTGTCGAACAATCGAACAATTCTGCCATCAATTTTTGACTTAACCAAAATGTTTCATCTTTAAATATTACATTTACACATACATTCGTTTCATCAATTTGATATAAAATTACTTCGTGCTGTCGATTCATTTTTCTCCTCCTCGTATACTTTGATTTATATTGATAATTACACGAATTTAGGTCACAAATTCATTTCATGTTATTCCATCCATTCCATGCTATTTCATCCAAACTATACGTTTTATCTGGACTAAATGGACAATTAAACACTCAAAAAGACACAAAGCTATACTAG
>JALFIB010000098.1 GCA_022776305.1 Lachnospiraceae bacterium | reverse complement strand
TTTCCTCCATGTTTCTCTTCCTGTGTTTCTTTCATGCCTATGGCCCCATATCCATCACTTGTGTTCCCCGACATATGAGCCTAACGTTGATTTTTCGTGCTTCGCACTCTCAAAATCGAAGGCTCTTTGTAGAATAAGTGTAAAAAAATCCCTGTACTGTTGCAGGGATTTTAAAAAATTTGTAACTTTCAGAGCCAAGCAAGATTTCATAAAACAGATGTAAAATGATTGCGTGTTTTAGGCTGTTTCTGAAATTTCATTTGGCAAAAGGGCCTACGGAATGGAATGAGTTCCATTCTCAATAAAACCTTCTCCGTATACTTCCCGTGTCTCGGTCATCATGACGAATGCATTCGGATCTGTTTCGTGTACTGCGTCAATGATGGTATAGGACTGTACTTTCGAACAGGCACAGAGGATCACGTCTTTATCCTGCTTGGTGTACGTTCCCATGGCCCGGATGGCAGTGGATCCCCTGCCTGTGATGGTTCCGATCTTATCTGCAATAGCCATGCCTTTGTCCGTAATAATAATCGCAAGCGCCCCGGCGGAGATACCGTAGAGGATCTTGTCAATGACCATGGAAGTGACAAAGGTGGTGATAAGCCCGTAAAGGATGGCATCTACATGGCGAAACACCGGCCCGCCAAGGGAGATAACAAGAAGGTCCGTGGCCATGGTCACCGCTCCGATGGATAGATGGGGGCGCAGTACCTTGATGGTCATGGTGAGAAAATCTGCCCCGCCGGAGGAAGTTCCCCTCATATAGAAAAGCCCTAATCCCACTCCTATAAAGATACCGGAATACAATGCGGCCATGAATGGGGAGCCCGTGTAGGCCGGTGTGTGGGGAAAGACAATATCAAGGAAGAAGGTGCAAAAAAGCATAGTACGCGCTGTCTTTTTCAGGAAAGTCTTGCCCACTACTTTATAGCTGATCAGAACAAGAGGGATGTTCAGCACAAGGGAAGTAAGGCCGATGGGAAGGTTCCACAGATGGTTGCATATGAGGGCGAGACCGGATACACCACCGGGGGCAAAGTCCGCCGTACGGGCAAAGGTGTAGAGGCCGATGGCATAGGCGATGCTGCCGACGATATCACATATTAAGTCTAAAATAAAGTTCTTTGAAAGTTTCTTTTTATTCATGATGAATTCTCCGTATCTCAAAAGAATAGTAAAAAATTTGGTTTTCAAGCAAAAAACCATAAATTTTTCTGTAATTTGAAGCTGCTGTCATTAAGAATGTTTTTTGGGTCAGTGTTTCTATTATACCACATTTTATAAAAGTATAAAACACCCGGGACAAAGCACAGAGGAATGAAATAGTCCGTTAGACCTTGCAGGAACTGAGGAAAAACGGTATAATGACCAAAAAGGCGGATGGAAGGTATATCCGCATAAGTGAACAAAAGGAGATAAGAGATGAATTTTACTACAGTTAGAGAATTATACCACAATCGCGATGCCTATATAGGAAAAGAAGTGACAGTCGGCGGATGGGTGAGAAGTATCCGCGATTCCAAGACGTTCGGATTTATCGTGCTCCACGACGGCACTTTTTTTGAGACCCTTCAGATCGTATATTCCGACAGCCTTGAAAATTTTGCTGAGATCTCAAAATTAAACAGCGGCGCTGCCATCATCGTGAAAGGTACTTTGGTTGCTACCCCAAATGCAAAACAGCCTTTTGAGATCCAGGCAGCATCTGTTGAGGTAGAAGGCGCTTCCACACCGGATTATCCTATGCAGAAGAAACGCCATTCCATGGAATATTTGAGGACTGTTCCCCATTTAAGACCGAGGACAAACACTTTTCAGGCAGTATTCCGCGTGCGCTCTTTGATCGCATATGCCATCCACAAATTCTTTCAGGAGAGGGATTTCGTTTACGTACATGCTCCGCTGATCACAGCAAGTGACTGCGAGGGAGCCGGGGAAATGTTTCAGGTAACTACACTGGATCTGAACAATGTGCCGAAAAATGACAAGGGTGAAGTAGATTTTTCACAGGATTTCTTCGGCAAGGCCACAAATCTTACGGTCAGCGGCCAGCTGGATGTAGAGGCATTTGCCCAGGCATTCCGTAATGTTTATACTTTTGGACCGACCTTCCGTGCAGAAAACTCCAACACGGCGCGCCATGCGGCAGAGTTCTGGATGATTGAGCCGGAGATTGCATTTGCGGACTTGAATGATGATATGCGTCTGGCCGAGGACATGATCAAATATATTATCCAGTACGTCCTTGAAAATGCTCCGGAAGAGATGAATTTCTTTAATTCCTTTGTGGACAAGGGGCTGCTTGAGAGGCTGAACCACGTGCTCAATTCCGATTTCGGACATGTAACATATACAGAAGCCATTGAGATCCTTGAGAAGAATAACGACAATTTCGAATACAAAGTATCATGGGGCTGCGACCTCCAGACAGAGCATGAACGCTACCTCACAGAAAAAGTATTCAAAAAGCCTCTCTTTGTAACGGATTATCCGAAGGATATCAAAGCATTCTATATGAAATTAAATGAAGACGGAAAGACCGTTGCGGCTATGGACTGCCTCGTTCCGGGTATCGGGGAGATCATCGGCGGCAGCCAGAGAGAGGACGATTTTGAAAAGCTGCAGGCTCGTATTACAGAGCTTGGCATGAAGCCTGAAGATTACAAGTTTTATATGGATCTGCGTAAGTACGGTTCTACACACCATGCGGGATTCGGCCTCGGATTTGAGCGCTGCGTGATGTACCTTACAGGAATGTCCAATATCCGTGACGTGCTTCCGTATCCGAGAACAGTAGGAAATTGTGAATGAAAAATAGGATTTTAGTTCTGGATGACGAGAAAGAAATTGCAGAAGTCATTGCACTGTATTTAAAAAATGATGGGTATGAAGTGGAGGTTGCATATACGGGGCAGGAGGCTTTGAGAAAGATTGAAAAGGATCCTCCTGACCTGGCACTTCTTGATGTGATGCTCCCCGATGTGGACGGTTTCCATATCCTGCAGAAGATCCGGGAAAGATATAAATTCCCCGTAGTGATGCTGACCGCAAAAACGGAGTATACGGATAAGATCGCCGGGCTTACTCTTGGGGCGGATGACTATATTGCGAAGCCATTTAACCCTCTGGAGCTTGTGGCCAGAGTGAAAGCCCAGCTGCGCAGGTATACGAAATATAATGAAAATAACAAGCAGCAGGAGAATATCATTGATTTTGCCGGGCTGTTGATGAACCGTGATACCCATGAGTGCAGCTACAATGAAAAAGAGCTGGTGCTGACTCCTATCGAATTCGATATTCTGTGGCTGCTCTGTGAAAACAGAGGAAAGGTGATCAGCTCGGAGCAGCTGTTTGAGCAGATCTGGAAGGAAAAATATTTTAAAAACAGCAACAATACGGTGATGGTCCATATCCGGCATTTACGTGAGAAAATGGGAGACGGAAGAAGAAAAAGTGATTTCATCAAAACCGTTTGGGGAGTAGGTTATAAGGTTGAAAAATAATTATGGAAAGCTGAAACGGACCATATGGATCCGTAGCCTGTTGATTTCAGTATTAGTGGCGGCCGTGGGGTACGGGATCCTGACATTTCTTGTAGACGGGATTTTTCAGGACAAGTTTGCCAACTTTGCGGTTTCCGTTTTTATGAAGCTGGGAGCCCCTGAATGGAAAGCCATAGAATACTACAACAGGCTGTTTATCTACAATAAGTCTATCTTTGTGGTAGGCGGTTTTGGCATTTTATTTGTGTTATTCTTTTATTTATCGCTGGGGCGTATGACACGTTACCTAAATGATATCAGCGATGCACTGGAAAAGATCCTGAATGCATCGGAGGAGCCCATTGTACTGGTGCCGGAACTGGCGCCCATGGCTGAAAAGATGTCAACGCTGAAAATGAAGCTGATGCGCAGGGAAAAGCAGGCGGCAGAAAGCGAGCAGAAAAAGAATGAACTGGTGGTTTATCTGGCCCATGATTTAAAGACACCGCTGACTTCTGTGATCGCTTACTTGACCATGCTGGATGAGCATCCGGATATGTCCGCCGAGGAGCGTGCAAAGTATACCCATATCACATTGGAGAAAGCCTTTCGTCTGGAAGAGCTGATCAACGAATTTTTTGATATTACACGATTCAACCTCCAAAATATCGTTTTGGAGAAGGAAGAACTGAATTTATCCATCCTTTTGGAGCAGCTGGCCGATGAGAGCTACGGCATGCTCAGCGAAAAAAACATGACCTGTGCAGTAGATGTGGAAGACCGGCTGATGTTTTACGGTGATCCGGATAGGCTTGCGAGGGTTTTTGACAATCTGCTCCGCAATGCCGCTGCCTATGGATATGAGGGGACCCAGATCTTGATACAGGCCAGAGGAGGAAACGGAAGGATCACCATTATCTTTACAAATGAAGGACCGCAGATCCCGCAGAAAAAGCTGGAAATGATCTTCGAAAAGTTTTACCGCGTGGATGATTCCAGATCCAGCAAAACAGGCGGGGCGGGCTTAGGGCTTGCCATTGCAAAACAGATCGTTGAACTGCACGGCGGGGCTATCTCTGCGGCAAGTGACAGCAGGAACACAAGGTTTATTGTAAGTTTCCCGGTATCAGGACAATCAGAAGGGGGTGTCCAAAATGAGTCGAAGAAAAAAGAGAAGAACCACATTCGGTGATATTATGAGCACATTGCTGATGCTCATTGCCCTTGTTGTTTTCATTTTTTCCGGGTACACTTTATATGGGTTTTATAAGGAATACCAGAAAGGATCCAATGAATACGACAATCTGGAAAGCAGCTATGCTTCCGATGAAGGGGAATCGGAGGATCTTGACGCATTGGAAGATGAGGCAGCGCTTCAGGATATTTCAGGCAGGGAAGTGGCGAACATCATATGGGACGGAAAAGAACTGACCGTTCCTACCATGAAAAACCCCATTGATTTTTCAGAACTGCAGCAGGTAAATGAAGATATCGCCGGCTGGCTGCGTATCCGCGCCCTTGACATTTCCTATCCGGTAGTGCAGGGAGAAGATAATGATTATTATCTCCACCGCACCTTTGAAAAAGAAGATAATTTTGCAGGCTGCCTCTTTGTAAACTGCGATAATGACCGTGACTTTACGGACCAGAACACCATCATTTACGGACATAATATGAAGAATGGATCCATGTTCGGGAAATTAAAGCAGTTCCGTGAGGAGGAGACCTACAATAAGAGCAAGTATTTCTGGATGTTTACGCCGGACCTTATATTCCAGTACAGGATCTTCTCAGCAATGGTAGTAAACAAAACAGGGCTTGCTTACCAGACGTTTTATTCTGACGAGGATTTTAATGAGTGGATCAACAAGGCCTTTGAGGGATCGGAGGTGGAAAACAGCGGCATTCAGGTCACCAGTGATGACCACGTGGTAACCCTTTCCACCTGTACCGGGGATGATTCCACCAGATTTGTGGTAATGGGCAAGCTTGTGCAGATCTATGCATCAAAATAATGATGAGAAAAAGATGATGTTGGGATTGTTACGAGCTGCGCGCTTCCACAGTTCCGGTATTATCAAAATAATAAAATAGATATTTTCAGAAGGGAGAGGTCACGGATGGAAGAGAATATAAAAAAGTTACAAGAGATTGTGGATCAGAGCGATAATATTGTATTTTTCGGCGGCGCCGGAGTTTCCACGGAAAGCGGTATCCCTGATTTCAGAAGTGTAGACGGGCTGTACCACCAGAAATATGATTTTCCGCCGGAGACTATCTTAAGCCATACCTTTTTTGTGAGGAATACAAAGGAGTTCTACCGATTTTACCGGGATAAGATGCTCTGCCTTGACGTACAGCCAAATGCGGCCCACAAAAAGCTGGCTGAAATGGAGCAAAAAGGCAAGCTGAAAGCAGTGGTCACCCAGAACATTGATGGCCTGCACCAGATGGCGGGAAGTAAAAATGTACTGGAGCTTCACGGAAGTGTCCACAGGAATTACTGCCAGCGGTGCCATAAGGGCTATGATGCCGCGTATATGCTGAATTATGAGGGAGAAGTACCCCTTTGTGAATGCGGGGGTGTGATCAAGCCGGATGTGGTATTATACGAGGAAGGGCTTGACCAGCAGACCATTCAGGATTCCATTTATTATATCTCACAGGCAGACGTGATGATCATCGGAGGTACTTCACTGGCAGTGTATCCGGCTGCAGGCCTCATCGATTATTTTAAAGGGAGCCATCTGGTGGTGATCAATAAATCACCAACGCCAAGGGATAAATTCGCCGACCTGCTGATCTCTGACAGTATCGGGAAAGTCTTAGGTTCCCTGCAGGTATGATCTTTTAAATACTGCAGATCCTGATGGGATAAAAAAGATGTCGTGAGGACGAGGAAACGTAGAGATTGCAGATCTTTCGGAAAAGTAGGATTCTAAGGAGCAGGAGTGTATGGATTACGAGGTTGGCAAGATCGTTAAATTAAAAAAGAAACATCCATGCGGCAGCCAAGAGTGGGAGATCCTGCGTGTGGGTGCCGACTTCAGGCTGAAATGTATGGGATGCGGGCACCAGATCATGGTTCCGAGAAAAATGGTGGAGAAAAATACGAGAGGTTTACGGGAAAAAGACTTGCAGTTTTAAAAATCTTATGGTAAAATGTGCAATTGTGATATATTATTCCTTGCTCCTTTCAGCGAAAAGGGGCCAGAGACCATAAGGAGGTGCGAGAAGCATGAACAAATATGAATTAGCAGTGGTTGTCAGCGCAAAACTTGAAGACGAAGACAGAGCCGCTACAATCGAAAAGGTAAAAGAGTACATTACACGTTTTGGCGGTACTGTAACAGAAGTAGATGAGTGGGGCAAGAGAAAGCTCGCTTACGAAATCCAGAAAATGCGTGAAGGATTTTACTATTTCGTTCGTTTCGAATCTGATGCTACATGCCCGGGTGAAGTTGAAAAACGTATCCGTATCATGGAAAATGTCATCAGATATTTATGCGTTAGACAGGATGCATAGATAGAAAAGAGGAGATAGAATGAATAAAGTCATCTTAATGGGACGTTTAACAAGAGACCCTGAAGTACGTTATTCCGCTGGGGATAACTCCATGGCGATCGCCAGATACACCTTGGCAGTGGACCGCAGGTTCCGCCGGGACGGTGAGTCCAACGCAGATTTTATCGGGTGCGTTGCTTTCGGCAGAAGCGCAGAGTTTGCTGAGAAATATCTCCGTCAGGGTACAAAGATCGTAGTGACCGGCCGTATTCAGACAGGAAGCTACACAAACCGAGATGGCCAGAAAGTATATACAACCGATGTGGTTGTAGAAGATCAGGAATTTGCTGAGAGCAAGGCTGCAGCAGCCGAGAGCGGTATGATGCGTCAGCCTTCTCCAATGGCGGCGGCTCCCATGCCGACACCCAGTCAGGCATCTGTAGGGGATGGTTTTATGAACATTCCGGACGGAATCGACGAAGAGCTCCCGTTCAACTAAGCGCCTGAGAGATTTTGCGTAAAAGGAGGAAAAAAAAGTGGCATTCAATAAAGATAGAGGCGATGCTCCCATGAAGAGAAGAGGCGGCATCCGCAGAAGAAAAAAAGTTTGCGTTTTCTGTGGTAAAGAGAACAACGAAATCGACTACAAGGACGTAAATAAGCTGAAAAGATACGTATCTGAGAGAGGAAAGATCCTTCCGAGAAGAATCACAGGAAACTGTGCAAAGCATCAGAGAGCACTGACTGTAGCAATCAAGAGAGCTCGTCACGTAGCACTTATGCCGTACGTACAGGACTAATTTCCGAGACGTATCACATGTATGAGAAGAAGGCCCGTAAATGCTGGAA
>JALFIB010000009.1 GCA_022776305.1 Lachnospiraceae bacterium | reverse complement strand
TCTGGATCGCAGCCGGCATGGTTGTAGGACTTTTTATTGAAAGTATCTTTTTGAGCATATTGCTGATACTTTTTCTTTTATTGCTTGGATATAATATGTTTCTTTGCTGATGAAGTCAGGAAAGATGGCAAGAAATATTTTAGACTAGTGCAAAGTAGCAAAAGGAATTCCGTAAACGGATGACCTTTTGCTTTTTTTGTCATGGCGACGAGGAAAATGGACATCATGCTTGCATGAATGGACATTTGACGACTGCTGATCAGAGCGAGATACGCAAAGCGCATCTCGTCTCTGTATAAATATGGTCGTGGACGCCAAAAAATGAAAACTATGAAAATGTTTACATAGCTGTAATTATATGATAACATATGACTATAGTCAAAAGTAAAACAATATTATATTTTTAAATAAAAACTATTTGAGCCGGTAACAATATCTATTATAATGTGATATATAACACATCAAAATATTACCGATTTTGTTTTGCAGAACTTCTTAATTTCAGCGGATGGATAGGAGATTTGACTTGAATAAAACGAGAAAGCTGAAAGATAAAAGCATAAATAAACAGGCCGTAATAGAACCCGGAATTGAAATGCCGCAGGAAGAGATCAAACAAAAAAAGTGGCATCAAAAAAGATGGGTCCGTATTGTTGCCCTTTGCCTTGCGGTATCGCTCATTGTGTCAGAGCTTTTGATGCGTTATATATCTGATCCTACCGCAGGTACCGGGTTGTCACTGCAGCCACAGGCGTTGATGGACGCCGAAGTGAAAGCTTTGATGGAGCATCCGTTGGATGTGATGAAAGCGCTGAAAGAGGCTGATCAGGAAGCAAAAAAGGAGCAGCAGGAACTGATTGATGCCTGTGATAGAGCAGAGACTTATATTTCAGAGGGTAAATATGCAGAAGCAATCGAACCTGTTAATTACCTGATTGACCATATGCAGCTGACAGAAGAAGAACTGGAGCAGCTGAAAATGACAAGAACAGCCTTATATTTTTCCAGCAGCCAGTTTGAAGAGGCAGAAAAAGGATGTACTGAACTGATAGGATCTGGATCAAAGGAGAGCGGATATTATTATTTTATGCGCTCTGTTTGCTATATTCAAAAAGAAGAATATGCATTGGCTAAAAAAGACATTTTAGCCGCCTTGGAGAGCGGTTACGAAGAACAGGCTCTTTGTTACGTTCATTTAGCCTTTTGTGAAAATTATCTGGAAGATTATGAGAGTCTTCTGGAGCATGCACAAAAGGCCCTTGACATGGGAGCTGATGAAGTTTACAGGCCTACCCTGGTCTATCTTTTAGCCTTATCTTCTTTAAAATTAGAAAAATTTGAGGAGAGTATCTCCTATCTTTCACAGTTGCTCCAACTGGATGAATATAAAGAAAGCGGAGAACTCTATTATTACCGTGGGGTCAGTGAGCTGACTCTGGAGAAATTTGAAGAGGCATATGATGATTTTAACCTTGCCATGAAATATGGTATGGCAGGAGATGATAGCACAGATACAGAAGCAGAAGAAAAATTGACTATGCTATATTACAACCGTGCAGTGGCAGCTCTCGGTTTGAATAAACTGGATGAAGCTGTGGAAGGGTTGGAAAAAGTAGTGGAGAGAGGGGACAATCAGGAATTAAAAGAGACTTCCCAGGAGCTGTTAGAGCTTTTGGAACAAGCAAGTACAGAGCAATAACTTACAAACTGGTCAGTTCAGAAATGACAACCTTACGGAAGAAGACTACGGAGGGATTACCCGGACGGTGAGACGCCGTCACTTCCGGAATACCGGTGCGAAAGTTTTGCTATATAAGTAAAACGTATGCAGGAGTGATACTGTGAAATGCAGAAAGAGCTTTTGCAGTGTTTTACAATATTCATGAAATATACAAAGAAAGGAGTGATTTCATGGAGCTACGACGGCTGAGAAAAAGCCTGATGATCCTTGGTGTATCATCTTTGCTTTGGCTCAGCAGTGGTGGAGTAGTAATCGCCGCTGAAGAAACAGTGGAAACTGTGGAAGAGGCGGTGAAGCAGACGACGGCAGCTATGTCGGATCAGGGACAGACGGAACAGATCCAGACGGAACAGATCCAGACGGAACAGATCCAGTCGGAACAGGTCCAGACTGGGCAGCCTGAAGCAGTACAGACTCAGACTGAGCCTGCTTTGATGGAACAAGTCCCATCGGAACAGACTCAGGCAGTGATACCTCAGACGGAGCAAATTCCTTCAAGCCAACCCTCAGAGGGGCAGACTGCAGCAGGAACAGCCCGACAAGAGCAATCACAGGAAGGACAGCTTCAGACGGAAGCAGCGGATCCAACTGCACAGCAGGGAACGGTGGATTGTGCGACTTCTTTATATGAAGAAGAAACACAAGTTTTATCATCAACATCCTTAAAAGCAGACGGAGAAGAAGATACGTCATCTGCTTCGCAAGGAAGTGCGGAATTTACAGAACAAACTGTAAATAACGATACGCACATATTCCAAAATCCGGAAACGTTTCAGAATGACCCGGTTCAGGAAGAAGGTTCCGAGGGTACAGTATCAGAAAATGCTATTCAAAAGGCAATTGATGCCGCATTGAAAGCGGCCAAGGATAACGCCGATACGACAGAATTAACCATAACGGTCGATGAAGGGACGTATGACGGTGATATTAGTATATCCTGGGACCGTGGCGGTGAAGGGAATGTCCCAACTGTATTTAAGACACTTTATATTCTTGCGAAGGGTTCATTTGAGGAACCGGACAGCGATGCCATCGATAAGACAATGATTTCCAGCAGTGCAAACGGAAAAGCAGCTGTCAACGGAAATATCCTGATCGATGGGATCAACGTGGTATTGGCAGGACTGTATTATTCTTTGAATTCAAAGATTACGGTCAAAGATTCCGATACGGCAATTTATGGTACGACGGAAGATGACAATATATGTGTCGAGCTCAACAACGCAAGCCTTGATGTAAAAAGCGGTGACGGGCTGGATAATATCCAGATCACAGGAACCGGTCAAGGGGGAAGTGACAAGAAAGTTGATCTTGACGGCGGCGGGGGCAGTGATGTCTACACCGTGGATATGTCAGCTGCAGATACCAATCAGGCAGGAAACACCACTGCTGTAACAATTACAGACAAGGATGGTGGAAGACTCCACCTGACAGGAAGTCTGAAAGAAACCAAAGCATCCTCTGATAAAAATGCAGAGGGAAACTATAACAAAGAAAACAACACATCAGCATTTAAATTCTGGAACAATAATGGAGGGATTCTTCAAATCATGACCAGCGGCATCAGCAGTTTTACTGATGAGTTGGTGAACAAACAGATAAAAGAAATCTCATTCAAGGACCTTACGGACGGTAAATACGAAATGGGTAATGTTAGCTTTACCAATCTTGTGTATAAACCGGACGGAGAAGAAATCTCCATCACTGTTACGGGAGAAGGCTTATTTAACAATCTATCTATCACAGACGATAAGCTTCTGATCAAATTGATACAGGCAGCACAGCATAATGTTGTGTTAAGCGGTAAAGAGATCCAGATCTTAGGTCCTGTGAATGTGAAAAATTTGATTGTGAATGCAGCCGATGATGATGCATGGGTAACCATTGACACTTCCGGCACATTAGGAAGCCTGGGAGAAAAGCTGGACATAGATCCAGAAATCAGTGCATCCATGTTTGATGTTGTGAGCGGTGCTACGATCACACTTGACAAAGACGGAAGTATTACTTCATCCGGCGATGTTGTATTAAATGCATCCAGCTCACAGACCAGCAATCTGATTCCGTTCCTGACAGGCGTAAACATCGCCAATGTGAAGATCTCGGATGCAAAGATTGCACTTGACGGCAAGATCACAGCAGGAGGTTCTCTAACAGCAAAGGCTACGTCCCTTGTCAAGATAAAAGCCTCCAACGAATATTTAGCAAAATATTTTATCCCCCTCGCGGTAGGCGTCATTGTAGCCGAGACGAGAGTGGATGTAGGCGCAGAAGCAGTGCTGAAAGCAAAAAATGATATTCTTCTGTCATCCTCCAGTGATGTGACATTGGAAACACTTGCCACAGTCGGGTCACTGCCGATCTCTCTGGCAGTC
The DNA here is from genome assembly GCA_022776305.1 of Lachnospiraceae bacterium. Taxonomy (GTDB): domain Bacteria; phylum Bacillota; class Clostridia; order Lachnospirales; family Lachnospiraceae; genus Choladousia. The sequence continues at coordinate 1,510 of JALFIB010000009.1, read as the reverse complement.
TCAGTGGTAGTGAATGATTCCCATGTAAACGTGGCAGGAAATGTGATTTCAGAAGAAGGGAACATTACACTTGATGCATCTGCAAATGCAAATGTAACAACAAATTCTACGAAGGTGACATCCCTGACGGGTATTGATGCTTTAAACCCAAGCAGCAATTCGAATGCATCAGGCAGCGATTCATCTTCAGGAACAGGAAATGCAGCCAATAAGTTCGGCGGATTCTTTGCAGTAGCTGTAGTGCTCCAGGATGTGGACGCACTGCTGGACGGCAGCGGAAGACTCTGGGCGGCAGGCGACATTGATATTAAATCGAAATCAACAGAAACTGTAAACACCACAGCAGAATCGGCAGGCGGATCAGAAGAGCAGAATGAAGGCGAAGGCCAGACGATCTCAGGTGTTCAGGGGAAAATCGTTAACTTGATCAATGGTCTGAAAACATCTCTGATAAGCGGAGTCACGACCGGGATCAACAATTCAAAAACAGTAGCTTCCAAAAAGCTGAATAATGTGCTCGGACGGGTCGAGGGCTGCAGCGGAAATGCCATTTCCACAAAGCCCAGTGAGCAAGGCGCAATTACCGCTCCGGCAAGAGCAGAGGCAGGTACAGATGTAAAAGTAAAAGTTTCTCCCAATAATGGGTATAAACTGACGAAACTGTCCTACACCTATCTTCCGGCAGGGGCAAAAACGTATCAGACCATTGATATAGATATTTCTTCAGGCATAGGTACTTATACCTTCAAGATGCCTGCATACGCTATCACGATAGCAGCAGAATTCGAAAAGACCTCAGGCGGCTCCATAAGCGATGATGAGGATCTTGGGTTAGGAGACCTGTTTAACGAAGAAGAGAACAATAACAATATGGGAATCAGTGACATTGTGAACAACGGTACTTCCGGAACACAGGAAGAGGAAAACAACGCTCAGAATCCTGTTACCACCGGTGAGTATGAAATTGCAAACCTTGAGGTATTTGTCACAGATCCTACGACAGGACAGGCTGTTTCGCAGGGAGCGGTGCTCTCCTCACACAGGAAAGCAAATGCCGGCGATACTATTACTTTTACCATTAATCCTGCACAAGGAAAACGTCTGGTAGAAGGATCCCTGAAAGCGGTCTACACGAACTCAGACAGAAAGACGATTACTTACACCATTCCGAAAAATGCAGCAGGCAAATATGTATTTACCATGCCGGCATTATTAATAGGAACGGAACTTACTTTAAGGGCTGAGTTTGAGGACGGAGCAACATCAACCACAACAAATAGCGAAGGCGGCACATCATCTTCTCAGGTGACAGGTGCGTTAGCTATCAACATCGTGATCAACAAAAATGAAGCTTATATAGACACGACAAACGAAGTAGTCGCAGGCGGTACATTATCCGTTGTAGCAGACGGCAACACCTTTGCCTGCTCCAATGCGGATGCTTCAAACTTTGATCATGATGCTGCGACCCAGACCACTCCGAAAAACCCAGTGGATCCCAACGCTTCTG
>JALFIB010000290.1 GCA_022776305.1 Lachnospiraceae bacterium | reverse complement strand
TCCAATTTTCATAAAGAGGTGCTATGCCGCTATTTTCAAACTGTAATTGTACACGCAATGTCCTGTCAAAAAAAGTCCTGCTGATCTCACATTCCCGTACACCAAGGCAATACCCCATTTCCTGAAGCAGATGTTCTGCGTTGGAGTGCTCCTCTTCTTTCAATTCTTCGTATTTTGGAGCATTTGGTCCTAAAAAAGTAGTATGGCTTCTTTCCAGAAGAGCTTTTGTGCTGCCATACTGTCCATCGGAAAAATACCAGCTGTTTTCTTTCGATGTGGCAAACTCCCCGCCAGAAGGGGCATATTTCCAAAAGTCTTTCATGCCCTCCAATTGTTCTCCGTTCTGGTCTGACACGTATCCTTCCTCAATCCAAGCCAGCCACAGATCATGTGACTCTTCCTGCCCGAAAGAATCATTGTACAGGCCAAGTCCATTTTCTGCCCCTATAGCATAAGGCCTGCGAAGAAGAAGCTTAGAAGAAGGAAGTACATCCAGATAATCCTGTACATAACGGTCTGTCACAGACTGGAATGGGAACTGTTGAATCCCCGCATCACTGTTTACATGCCACTCTCCCCAATGCCCTAAGCTTCCCAGCTCAAAAAATGCAGTCTGAGGATCCTCTCCATAACGCTCTGCAAGAGCACCGATCAGCTTTCGGTGTGCACTCTGGAAAATCTGGCTCCGGTAATCAGGGCTGAATCCCTTCCCGTATTCACAGTCGTACCAGTCCCCCTCTTCTTCCATCTTTTCATAGAGCCATTGGGGAATATCCATATGCATCTCATCGGAAGGCGAATCAGCAACCACCCGGAAGATCAGGCGGACACCGTCACTCCTCCATTTTTCAAAAGAGCATCTCTGTTCTAATTCCTCAAAGTCATAGACACCTTCCTGCGGTTCGATGAAGCTCCAGTAGACCGGAACATAGGCAAAAGATACCCATGGATCCTGCCTGTAATTCTCCCCCCAGGCAACAAAACCCTTCATGGGGTTTGTAATAGGTTTTTCCCCCGGCTCATTTACCGTGGTCCACCGGTTTGTTTTATTGTAGTAAACACAGCAGCCTCCAAATAGCAAGACTGCTGCGATCACAAAGCATGGTATTATCATTTTTTTAAATCTCATACGTTCCTCTGTACTGGACCAGAGTCACATCGTGTACTCCTTCCATCGATGACAAGAGCTGGGTCAAATTCATATTTTCCACTTTCAGATGTACTTCCATGGTCAGCTCCGTAATATTGTTTTTGACGATCTTGGAGCGGAGTTTTCCGCGGTAATCCGCCAGTTTTCTCCGGATCTCTTCTTCAAGCTCCATGGATGCATCATAATTTACGATCAAAACGTATAAATGCTCATCATCTTTCATTTTCCGCAAAAAGACAAGGGCCAGAGCCACCACTACTAAGGTGATCACCGCGATATAATAATACTGTGCACCAATGGCAATACCGGAGGTAATGGACCAAAACAGGAACATCAAGTCCAAAGGATTCTTTACGGCAGTACGGTAACGCACAATACTGAGCGCACCTACCATACCAAGGGACAATGTGATGTTGGTACTGATGGTTACGATGATCACCGCAACCAGCATGGTCATGATCACAAGGGATATATTAAAAGAATGGTCATATACGACTCCGATAAAGCATTTCCGATAGACCATGAAGATCCCAAGGCCTACTAAAAAGGCAACGGCCATGGTCAGAAACAGAGTCAGAGGATCCATCTGCTCCGGCACCAATTTTAATATGGATTTCTTAAATAAATCCTGAAACGACATTGAACTGCTAGCTAAAACCATTGTTTTTCCTCCCTTATCTTAAAACTTCCTCCAACTTGTCCGCACACAAACAAAACTTGGAAGCCTGTGTCTGTACAAATGAATAGGATCTGAAAATCTGCCTGATTTTCTCCGGCAGCTTCCCGGTAAATTTCACCTCAAGGATCATCTGTCCCGGGGGCAGAACGGCAAAACTGGGAGCTGTTTTGGAAAATATATCATCCTCCGGAGGGATTGCCCGCACCTCTTTATCAAAGGTGATCCTCACGGTACCTACATCATTGATGAAGGGTTCCCGGTCATATTCTACAATGACCCATGGCCGGATCAGATTGGTGCGTCCATCCACAAAAAATTCTTTTGCCATCTGTTCCTTCTTTTTCAAAAGGAAGCCATAGTCACAGCAGCACATCCTGTCATATTCCTCACGCGTAAGCTTTACGGACTCTTTGTATATGTAGGGACCGTTTTTATACTTACATTCAAGGGAGATCACCCCCTCAGAGCATCCATAGATCCGTATCCTGTATTTTTTCCTGATCTCAACGCCGTCCAGCTTTTCCCTATAAGCCGTCCGGTACATATCATCGAAATATAAACTACGGATATTGTAATTTCCGTCCGGTCCTGTGTGGGGATCACGCTGCATCATAGCCAAAAGCACCGGTTTCAATTCCGCATATTCTAAATCTGTGATGATGAACTTTAATTCATGGCGGTATTTTGTCATTCTTGTACCTCCGATACGAGGACACCAGGATAATAGACATCATTTACCAGAATCTTGTCCATTGCCTGAGAACTTCTCCCATCCTCGGTAGAAGCAGTCACTGCCCAATACCATGTGCCCGGCTCCAAAACATCTGTAGTTGTCTCGTATTCTGCCATCGTCAATCCATTCTGGTCGATCACAGGATCCGCCATATCAGGTGTCTGTGATACGCGAAGCCGGTATGTGATCATCTCATTGTCAAAATCATACGCCTCACTCCAGGAAAAACGGATGCTGTTTCCTTCCTGCTCCAATGGATTTTGGAAAAATGGCATCAGTTCATGGAGGCTGTCATAAAAGCTCTGGTATGCATCATCAACCTCCGCGCCCAGCCCTGCAAGAATCTCGTCACGCTCTTTCTTTGTATGGTCTAAATAATAAACATCCGGCATGGACAGGACGTATGGCTCCACTGTCTCATTGTACTGTGCAACGAGAGCATTGACACTGTCCCGGTTGATGGTTTCATACAGTTCATCCACCTTATCGACAAGCTCCTGCCTGTTGGACTCATTTTTCAAAAAACGCTGATGTAGGACTACGCCCCAGTAATTGCTGACACCGTGCTGCCAATTTCCATAACTCTCATCCATGCCTTCCATCTCATCTTCTCTTACGTGGAGCATACCGTCTCCATCCCAAGGGATAAAAAACCACTTCTTACTGTTCACCGGGCTGTAGAGATAAAAGTTTTGTTCTGTTGTGTCAATATTTGCTGTCAAAATATTGTATGCCAGCCAAGTGATGTAGTTATCCCTGTCTATATATGTACCGATGATCTCATTGATGTCTACGGATCTGTCATTGATCATCTCCACCAACTCGATCAGCTTCTCATTGTCCTGCCTTCCTTTACAGCTTAAGATCTGGTCATAGGCTTCCTGATCAAATTCAGGATCATCGAAATTTTTCAGCCCCTCTGACATTTCAAAGTTAAAAGCAATCGCCTTATACAAGTATCCTTCTTTGTTTAAACCGTGGTTGGAAAGATACTTCTTGCCCGGAACCTCCGCCTGTGTATACAGCCCATAATCTTCAAAAGCCGTCTGTCCTGATGTTTCATCTTTTATAATAAGCCGTACAAACTGTGTCCTGATGCTGGGAACGTTATCCACATCTTTTAGCATATCAAAATACAGCTTGTTCTTGATGCGGGTCACATCGAATACGCTCTTGTTCAATGCTATATTGCTCTGTCCCCGCCAAAGCCCTGCCGTATCATCCAGATCCAGCTTGTAGGACTTTTGTTCACGGACAGAGGAAGAATTGCCGCGTACACGGATCCTTGCATTTGATTTTTCCGCACCGTACCCAAGTTTCCCAGGCTGGGGACCGTTTTCATCCCCTACCTGTACAATCGCCCGCGCATAAATATCATTGGATACATGGGTATCCTCCTGAAAGCGGACTGCACTATTTACTTCCGCAAAAGTGTGGTCTGTATCAGACCCTGCATCCCCTTTCTGCACAGTCACATAGAAATAGACGATACTGTCAGGATCATCTTCATCATAAACTGAAGTATCTTCGATCATCCCCGTCTCATCCACAGACTGCATCTTCACTATATCTACTTTTTGCACGGAGCTGCCATCATCCTGTGCACTTTCCTGAAGTGAAGAATCAAACGTATCCTTCACACCATTTAAAAAAAACACCGCGATGATTAAAAGCACCACACAAACATACCACCATTTATTTTCTCTCTTTTGCACGTTCCCTGCTCCTTTTTTTAAACTCTAATTCTGACTTATCTAATTGTTCTTCCACTTTCTCAAAGACGCCTTTCCGGTCATTTGTGAACAAGGGCTGTTCACAGAATACATGGTATTCCAGCCGTTCCAGATACCGCCTCAGCCGTATCATAATATAAACGGATGATAAAAGCCCTGCCGCCAAAAAGCCGATCCCCCATGTACGGATCCCTGTAAATAAGGTAAGGATAGACAATAAAATACTTAAAACCGTAAACATCGTAGCCCCGATACACGCACCTTTTCGGTCATCAAAATAAAGCAAGATAATGATCAGGCATTTTACCATCCCATAGATACAGTATCCAAAACATAAAACCCTGTAGATACCCTGCATTTCTACGTCAAGTCCCACTGAACCAAGATAATTTCCCAGCAGGGTCACCGCAATGATGGTAAATATAAGCTGTAGTTCCATCATATGGGCTAATTCACGATAAAGTGTTTTTACCATGTCCGTTTTTGCCGCCTTTATATCGGACAGTCTTCCACCGTATAAGATGGTATCAAAATAAGCACGGTTCTTTTTACAGAAGTTCGTCTCCAGAGACACAACAAACTGCACCAGCATAGGTAAAATAGTCAATGCTGCGAAAAAAGAAGGGATGTCATATTTCGTACAATAGATTCCAGTAGGAAATACTTTATTTCCGAATTCACTGGCCCAAAACACGAAATTGTGTCCATACAATCCAAGGGCCATAAAGAATCCCGTAACTACCAGAACCTTATATTGATCCAAGGCAGGGAAAAAGCAGAAAATACGGAATTTCCCCATTGGATAATAGGCAAGGATCTGTGCCATAAACAGAAACATCATCGCTAAAAATCCGAACGCCGTACCCCACATTGCTGATAGAAGCAGGTCATATCCTGCGTACATCATCACTGCCGACAAACCGATCGATACAATAGCACCCGCCAAAAAGCCAAGCATTTCGTACGCGTATTGCTTAATCGCAGATAAATACGCCATCTGTACCCACAGCACGATCATACATGAAAACTGTGTCAGTGCTGCAATCCGGAACATCCAGCCCACCGGCAATGTCATCAGATACAAAAAAGCAAGGGGAGCAGCAAACAATAACAGGAAAAAGACTACTCCGAAAAAGGAGGGTAAAATATCATCCGTCTCCTCGCGGTAAATACAATCGGAAATAAACCGATTGACAAACATCAACACTGTATTCGATAAGATCAGCGAAAAAATCAGTACGTAAGTAATTGTAAATAAATAGATCTCCTGCTCCCGAAAGGAAGCCTGATAATATTTCAAAAGTGAACGGATTGAAAACAGCATCACCATGGTTAAGATCATGGGGCCTTCTGTCACAACAGCAGTAACGGAATATCCCTTCAGGGAATTGAGTACACTGCCATTATCCCGAAATATTTTTTTCAGTTCAAATCCGACTCCCGCCATGTTTTCATCACATCCTCATACATCTTTTTATATTGATTTAAGAAATCGCTGTCCCGATAATACTTATCGACCCGGCGGTATCCATTCTCCGCCAATTCTCTCATATGTGCCGTATCTGATCCGATACTCAAAATCCCCTTTGCGATCCGCGCAGGATTCATAACCGGCACCACCTCTCCGGCTTTCCCGAACTCATCAGGAAAACCATCGATGATCTCTTTGCAGGATCCTACGTTTGTAGAAAGCACCGGACGGTGCGCTGCCATAGCTTCCAAAAGAACAAATGGCTGCCCTTCTGATATGCTTGTAAGGATTACCATATCAAGCCTTCCAAGCCACTCAGCCACATTGACCCTGCCTACAAAATGGATATCACCGCAGTCCAAGTTTTTGATCAGCTCCCTGCACTCCTTATAATAATCAGGATCCTCATCATAAGGACCGATCAGATACAGCACTGCATCCGGCCGGCTCTGTTTTACAAGGTTAAAGCTGTATATCATGGTCTTAATATCTTTAATAGGCACAACACGTATTACAGCCCCTATGGTAAGAGGATGGGGTGATTCCGAGACCGGCAAAATATGGGCAAAACGCTCCATATTGATCCCATTTGGTATCACACTGCATTTTTCCATCTTTGCCCCAAGAGACACCTGTATCCTTCGCGCTCCGTAAAACAATGCTACAATACGGTCTGCTTCCTCATATGCGGCATGACAAAGAGAAGTAAAAAAGGAGATCCAGGTCTGTTTAAAGTAGGGGGATACCCAATCTGCTTTTAAAATCTCCTCTTCTCTTTCCCTTGTATAGATACCGTGTTCTGTTACGATAAACGGCTTTTTTGTAAAGTATTTAAACTTTGCCCCTAAAAGCCCTGCATACCCGGTGGCCACGGTGTGGTAAATGTCTGCTTCCGGGATTGGGCAGGCTAAAAGATTCAGTACAGGGATCAGCATAGAGCGGATGGTCCAGAAAGTGTCCTTAAAAGGTGTATTTTTATACTCATCCTCTGCTAGTTCCATGATGATATCCAAAAAATCGTCGGACATCAAAAAGTCATTAGCCTCATATCCGGATCCCTCCTGAAAAAGTTCAAACAGCTCCGTCCAATCCCAAAGATTACCCCGCAGCAGCGAAAGCAGTGTATTTCTCTGTGTATCTGACAACTTATTTGGGGATTTCCGTTTTCCGGGCCTGAGCAGGAATTCATCCAGAAACAATTCCTGTATCTCTACCACATTATCAGGTATGGTATATTTATAAACTCCGCGCTGTTTTTTTTCTGCCCCAATCGCAAGAATGACAAATTCATGCTCCGGCATGCCTTGGATCAGCATCTGGATCCATGAAGAAACGCCGCCTGCCACATAGGGGTAACAGCCTTCCGCAAGTAAACATATTCTCATTTATCCACCAGCTTAATCTTAAAATTTGGTTGTTTCACAGTTACGATATAATACAGTGACCCTTTTTCCGGATCGATCTGCCCAATACTGCAGCTGTCATCTGCAGCAATAGGTTTTTTATCAGTTTTTAAGTAGAAGAAGGCTTCCCCGTAAAAATTTTCCAGACTTCCGACGATCTCTTCTTCTGCTATCTCAAGATGTGGTTCCACCTGATCCGCAACCTTTAATGCATCCGCTGCTTCTGCTGCAGTTAAGGGTCTGAGAAACGTAAAAGTAGCGTGAAGCCAATCCATCATATCACAGTAACCTTCATAAAGCTTCTCCCAGGTCTGGTTTTTCCCACGCTCTTCATCAAAAATATCATCCGGATGGATAAAATGGGAAAATACACCGTACAACCCCACTCCATTTACCGCGGTAAATGTATCGAAATCTTCAGGAATCATTCCAGAGGTAATACGCGGAAATTCTGCGATCCCATCCTCGGCAATCTCGAAATCCTGCACGTAAACATCACCGGATTCCCCCTCATTGGAATAGGTACCTGAAATAACCTTTAAATCAGGAAGTGTATTTTTTACCGCCTCTCGGCCTTCTCTACTTAGATAATTTGAAGGCGGAACATACGTATAATACGTCACAGAAGGGAACAGCTCTTCAGTGATCTGAAGCAGTTCTTTTAAAGATTCTTCCATATATTGTTCATTCTCCCATGGATTGTATCCCATCTCTTCCGGCGTACCGCCTTCTAAGGTCAGGGACTGGTGGTTATAACCGTGTGCCCCCATTTCATATCCGCTCTTTAAAAGGCTATTGCCGTAATACTGCTCCATGGAAGGTTCCTCGTAGGTAAACTCATCCGGTTCTACGATGTCATTGTAGGTGGCCATAAATAAACCAGTGTATTTATCATCATATTTCCGGGCGATCTTCTGCATATCCGGCCACCAGATATCCCGGTAAAACTCTTTCACAGAACGATTGTACAGGTTTCGCACAACATCACTTGTGCTCTCATACTGGGGAGAAGGAAAATCATCAATATAAAGGCAGGATGCATTGATCACCGGATAAAGCGTAGTGTCAAACAGAGAATTGATACAGCCTGCTGCAATTCCCCTCCAATAATCACCTGTAATACCTGTGCCATTAAAAAATGAAACCTGTCCCTGACCGCATTGGTAACTCCAGACTAATGGTATCTCCCGGTCTTTTGACTTTGCAATGGCATAAACCTCTGCCGCATCCTCCAGTGTAACGGACAAACCCACATCACCGAAAGCTTCCCCTGAAAACTCCATTCCGGTGATTCCCGGGATCAGTTCCTTCTCAAACGTAATGGTATCATATTCCAGATATTCCCCGTAATCGATCATACCAAGGCGGCGGTAAACACTCTTAAACTGGGGCCCCTGCTCCTCCGGAAGAATTCCCCAGAACAGCTTTCCCCCTTTATCCACGTAATCCAGCAGCCTGAGCAAGGGATCATCCATCTCTTTTTGTACAACAGCAGATGCCAGAATGACAAGGTCATAATCTGAATAGCTGACACTGTCTGCCCTTGATAGCTCCACAGACTCCGACGAAATACGGAGATGTTTTAATACTGTTTTTAAATTCCTCTCGTATTTCTCTGATATCTCATCCAATGGACTGTACAAAATGAGCGCATGATAAGAAGTATCGTCTTCTACAAGAAGCTTTTCATCCTGTTCCTCAGTCTCATCTAAGATCACTTCCGAGGGCATGGCCACACTCTTTTTTAAGCTCTGTTCCCCATTCGCCGTAATAATCAGCAGAGAACAAGCCAGACAAATATAAAAGATAATTACTAATTTACGATAATACTTTTTCAACTTTTCACTCTCTCTTAAAAACTCGTACGTACTCCAATGTCTTCTGTGTCAAAACTACTGGACGTTCTGAAAGGGAATCCATAAAATCCTGCATTCCTTTTGCGTCCTTCGTCAATATGTACTCCTGTATCTGGCAGAGCACAGCATCTTCGCTTTTCGGATACAACATCAAGTATCGCTGGCAAAAGGGCTGTGCCTTCGTATAATTCTTTTCGTCAAACAAGATCTCGATCCTGTGCATGAAATAAATCTCTTCCGGCTGTTCCTCTGATAAGAGCGCATCCGAAACACGCCCATATTTTGTATAATACCTTTTTTTGTTTTGCTCGTCGTAAAGGCTGCTTTTCAGTACCTTATACAGTGTCCCTTCCCAATCACATGCAAAAGAACGCTCCCCTGCATTTTTTTCAAAAAGAACTTCTTTTTCTATTAATTCTTCCTGTACTTTTCTCTGCAGTTCCATGATCACCGTACTGGCATAATGGGATGTCTCCGTATCTTCATTTTCCAGAGCATCCTGAAGCACATCGAGATACTGAAGTGTGTCTTCCTCGCTCAAGATCTGCATGATCATATGGCGACGGTATTCGTATGAGTTCATCACCAACGCTTCCGACATGGGAACCTGATTCAGTTCCTGCTCCATGTCAGGCATCTGAAGATATTGCAGTTCATCCTTTCTATAATCCTGATCGATATAGAATTCCGCATAATCTTTCTTTTTCCCTTTTTCGATCATCACGTCACAGAACCACAGGAATAAAAAACCGATCCCCGGAAAAGCCAGCCCCATCACAAGGCTGTACACGCCCCTTTGCCAGCTGCCGTTTTTCCATGCCAGTA
>JALFIB010000275.1 GCA_022776305.1 Lachnospiraceae bacterium | reverse complement strand
GGATTAAGAACCTTTCCATGGATGATCGTTTTACAATTGCAAATATGGCGATCGAGGCAGGAGGAAAGAACGGTATCTTCCCTGTAGATGAGCTGACCAAGCAGTACATGAAGGAGCATTCCGTAAGAACGTATAAGATTTATGAGGCAGATGAGGATGCAGTTTATGAAGCTGAGTATACCATCGATCTTGGTGAACTGGAGCCTACCATTGCATTCCCACATCTTCCGGAGAATACGAAGACTATTTCACAGATCACAGAGCCTGTTGTGATCGATCAGTCTGTGATCGGTTCCTGTACAAACGGCCGTATTGATGATCTGCGTGTGGCAGCTCACATCCTGAAAGGACGTAAAGTAAAAAAAGGTGTGCGCTGTATCGTGATCCCGGCAACTCAGGCCATTTATCTTCAGGCTATGGATGAAGGCCTTTTGAAGATCTTTATTGAAGCAGGTGCAGTTGTAAGTACACCTACCTGTGGACCTTGCCTTGGCGGATACATGGGTATTCTGGCTGAAGGTGAACGATGCATATCCACGACAAACCGCAACTTTGTGGGCCGTATGGGACATGTGGGTTCTGAAGTATATCTGGCAAGTCCTGCTGTGGCTGCAGCCAGTGCAGTTACAGGAAAAATTTCATCACCGGCAGAGCTTGGAGAATAGGAGGAAATAGAAATGAAAGCATCAGGAAGAGTTTTTAAATACGGAGATAATGTGGATACGGATGTCATTATTCCGGCAAGATATCTGAATTCTTCAGACCCGGCGGAGCTGGCAACCCATTGTATGGAAGATATTGACAAGGATTTTATCCATAAGGTGAAAAAAGGGGATATTATTGTTGCTGAAAAGAATTTCGGATGCGGTTCCTCCAGAGAGCATGCGCCGATTGCCATTAAGGCTGCCGGCGTAAGCTGTGTAATTGCGGAAACTTTTGCCAGAATCTTTTACCGCAATGCGATCAATATCGGTCTTCCGATCATTGAATGTGCAGAGGCATCAAAAGGTATTGAAGCTGGAGATGAGGTGGAAATTGATTTTGACAGCGGTATGATCTACAATCGTACCAAAGGTACACAATTTAAAGGACAAGCATTCCCGGATTTCATGCAAAGGATCATAAAAGCGGAAGGCCTGATCAATTACATCAATCAGGCAGAGTAAATCTATCTATAAATATAGACAAAGGACCAAATCATAGATTGAAAAGATTTGGTCTTTTTTTACAATTTATATTGGATTTTTTGAATAGATGTGTTATATTGTATGTTAACTAATAATTTGCTACTAATTAGATGCTATTTATAGGGTGATAAGTATCTCAAAATGTAGTAAGTGCTTGTTTAGGAGGAAACCAAAATGAAAAAAGCGATGATGTTTGTTTTGGCTGCAGCACTCACTGTTTCTATGGCAGGGTGTGGCAACAAGACAAAAGAGACTGAGAAAGTTACTGAAAAAGTAACGGAAGCAGTTACAGAGGCAGTGACAGAGGCTCCGACAGAAGCTCCAACGGAAGCTGAAACAGAAGCTCCGACAGAAGCTGTTACAGAAAAAGTAACAGAGGTAGTGACAGAAGCTGAGACGGAAGCAGCTGAAACAGAAGCTCTTACAGAAGAAGTTACTGAGAAGGCAACAGAAGCGAAAGCAATGGCAGCAGCTGAAACAGAAGAAGAGACAGAGACGGAAAAGGCAACAGAAGCCGAGACAGAGGCTGAAACTGAGACAGAGACAGAAACAGAGACTGAAAAAGTAACAGAAGCTGAGACAGAAACAGAGACTGAGACAGAGACAGAAACAGAGACAGAAAAGGCAACAGAGGCTGAAACTGAAACTGAGACGGAAACAGAGACAGAAACTGAGACAGAGACAGAAACAGAGACAGAAACAGAAACAGAAACTGAGACAGAAACAGAAACGGAACTCCTTACAGAAGAGGAGACTGAAAAGGCTGAAGCTGGAAAATTTGCCGGAAAAGCAGAAAAAGAAACTGAGACAGAAACCGAGACAGAAACAGAAAAGGCAACAGAAGCTGAGTCTGAGACAGAAGAAGCAACAGAAGCTGAGTCTGAAACAGAAGAAGTAACAGAACCAGCTGAGACGGAAGAAGTGACAGAAGCAGCTGAAACAGAGGCTGAGACTGAGAAATTCGAAGTTCCGGAAGGCAAGACATATAAGGCTGTTCTTCTTGTAAATGGTACACTTGGCGACAAGTCATTCTTTGATTCTGCAAATGCCGGCCTGCAGGCACTTCAGGATGAGCTTGGTGAGGATGTATTCGAGTATGAAGTAAATGAGATGGGTGGTACATCAGCAGATATGGCTAATTATGAGCCGATCATGTATGACTACTGTGATGATGGTTCTTATGACGTAATTATCTGTGGTGCTTATCAGGTGCTTGAAGCTCTGACAAACGCAGCAAACGATTATCCGGATCAGAAATTCATCTTCTTTGATGAAGCATTTGATTTCGAAGCTTGTGACAATGAAAATGTATACAACGTAATGTTTAAGCAGAACGAAGTATCTTATCTGGTAGGTGCGGCAGCAGCTATGATGACAACCGATGCAGACCTTGAGATGATCGATCCTGACAATAAGATTATTGGTTTCCTCGGCGGCATGGATGGTTCTGTTATCAATGACTTCCTGGTAGGTTACATCGAGGGCGCTCAGTATGTAGAACCGGATATTGAAGTAGCGATTGCATACGTTGGTGACTATGTGGATTCTGCAAAGGGTAAAGATATGGCCCTGACACAGTACCAGAATGGTGCAGACGTTGGATTTAACGTTGCAGGAAGCGCTGGCCTTGGACAGATTGAGGCAGCTGCAGACGCAAAGAGATATGCATTTGGTGTTGACTCTGATCAGGCAGCTCTGTTGCCGGATTATGCTGATTACATCCCGTCATCTGCTTTGAAGAACGTAGGAAACGCATTGATCAGCGCGATCAAGAGAGATATCATGGGAGAACTTCCCTATGGCGATCTGGAATACATGGGATTTGCTGAAGGCGGCGTTGAGCTTGTAATGGATGACCATTATGAGGAAATGGTTCCGGCTGAGATCAGAGAAGAAGTAGACAAGATTCAGGCGAAGATTGAAAGCGGTGAAATCGTAGTTGATACGACTCTGGGCGACAATCCGATGAGTGATAAAGATTACGATGCTTTGATCGAATCTGTTAAAGTGAAATAAAAATGTCAAAATGCGGCGTGTCATACATGGAGTGATCTATGTATCCTATGATAGCGTTGACATGAAATGAAATAGGACATAATGATTGGGAAACCCAGCTTTCGAAAAGCAACGGAAGCTGGGTTTTTCGAAGATTAAATGCGCTGGCGAAACGCGAAACATTTTTGATGTTGATTCTGGACTGTTACGATAAATTTAAAAAGAGGTGATTGGGTTGGAAAATCAAGTCATTCTGCAAATGAACCACGTTATGAAGATTTATGGAAACGGTGTGGTTGCAAATGAAGACGTATCTCTTGAACTGAGAAAGGGAGAGATCCATGCGCTGCTGGGAGAAAACGGTGCGGGAAAATCAACTTTGATGAAGGTGTTGTTTGGAATTGAATCACCGGATCAAGGTGAGATTGTTTTAAAGGGAAGCCCGGTGACGATTAAATCTCCGCAAGTTGCCATCAGCATGGGAATCGGAATGGTACACCAGCATTTTATGCTTGTTCCGTCATTAACTGTAGCGGAGAATATTATTCTAGGTGTTGCTCCGAAAAAAGGGCTTTTTATTGATATGGGAAAAGCCATTTCTGCAGCGGAAAAGATTGCACAGGAATATAATTTTGATATTGATGTACACCAGAAGGTGGAAGAGATTCCTGTAGGTGTGAAACAAAAGGTAGAGATCTTAAAGGCTCTGTACAGAGGCGCGGAGATTTTGATTCTGGACGAGCCGACAGCTGTACTGACGCCTCAGGAAACCGATGAACTGTTTGTGCAGCTTGTGAAATTAAAGGAAAAAGGCCATACGATTATTTTTATTTCCCATAAGCTGGATGAGATCAAGAAGATCTGTGACCGTGCTACGATCATGAGAAACGGAAAAAGCATGGGTACTTATGAGGTTTCAGAGATCTCCACGCAGGAAATGTCAAGGCTGATGGTAGGGCGTGAAGTGTCCCTTCAGTTTGAAAAGAAGGAACAGCATCTTTCCGATGGCATTTTCATGAAGGTAAGAAACTTGACGGTACATAATACGCAGGGAGTTCTGAAAGTCGATGACCTGTCCTTTGACTTAAAAGGAGGAGAAATTCTGGGGATTGCCGGTGTGGAAGGCAACGGGCAGACGGAATTGATCGATACACTGACTGGATTGAATAAGCAGTATCAAGGGTTGGTGGAAATCAAGGGTTCAGATATGAAAAATGAATCCATTGCAAAGATCAGGGAACAAAAGCTGGCCCATATACCGGAAGACCGCATGGAATCAGGCTGTGCCCGAAATCTGAGTATTCAGGAAAACCTTCTTTCTAACCAATATAAGTTGCCGGAGTTTTCCGGACGTCAATTACTGAAAAAGAAAGCCATTGAACGCAGGAGTGAAGAACTTATAGAGGAATATAAAATAAAGTGCAGTTCAAGAAAACAAAATGTAGGGATGCTCTCAGGAGGAAATATCCAGAAGGTAATTGTTGCAAGGGAGTTTTCTACATCACCTGATATTATTATAGCCAACCAGCCTACCAGAGGAATTGACGTAGGTGCTGCTGAATTCATTCGACAGCGGCTTTTGGAGTTCCGTGATGCGGGCTGTGCCATCATTCTTGTATCTGCAGACTTGACGGAGATTTTTTCGCTCAGTGACAGGCTTGCAGTGATGTACAAAGGCAGATTTGCGGGATTCTTTACGGATGTGGATAAAGTGACAGAAGAGGAATTGGGACAGCATATGCTGGGTATTAAGAAATCAGAGGTATTGGAGGGCGTGCTTTATGAATAGTGCAAAAAAATTCGATATTATGCGGACGCTTTTTTCTGTGCTGATCGCATTGGGTATCTCTTTTCTCTTAATTTTCATGATGAGTGAAGAACCTGTGGAGGCGATCAAAACGCTTCTCTTGGGTCCACTTTCCAGTAAACGCAATATGGGAAATGTGATCGAGTCGATGATTCCGTTGATTTTTACAGGAACCGGCGTGTGTATCATGTTTTCTGCCAACCAGATCAATCTTTCCGGTGAAGGCGCTTTCCAGATCGGTGGATTGGCTGCAGCATGTGTAGCCATCTATTTTACGAAAGATATCTTGTCACCGGTTTCAGCTTTGATTTTTGCCGGTCTTGCAGGGGCCCTGTTTTCTGTTATTCCGGCTATCTTGAAGATTACAACAACGGCTTCCGAGATGGTATCTTCCCTGATGATCAACTATCTGGCTCTTTATTTCGGTATCTATATGCTGAACAATGTCATTGCTGATCCGAAAGCAAACATGGCTTCTTATGAACTGTGCGAAGCTTCTGAGCTTCCTACTTTGATCGGTGGCACAAGGGTTCATCTCGGCTTGATCATTGC
>JALFIB010000222.1 GCA_022776305.1 Lachnospiraceae bacterium | reverse complement strand
TACAAGAAAACCAATGGGCATTATGTACCACGGCAAGCCGTTTGGTGTACCTCGAAGCAGGGCAAAAACCAGCGCCATCAGGCAGAAAACCGTCGTTAGGACAATTGCGGAAAGCGGCTTTTCCGTGTGCAGCAACTTGGCGAAGAATGCTCTCGGGCTTATTCGATCCCGGAATATTGCAAGAATAAACACCGATATAAACGGTGCGGGTGTTGTGAACAGCATACCAATGAGAGCATACGCAAGGTAGCCCGGTGTAATTTGTCCTGTCTTCTCATAGGTGATGGAATATGGCTTCAGCCAAAAGCTCAGAGTCACAAAGCTAAAAACCCAAAACGCTGCGATAAGCAGCAGATATAACCATATGCTTTTTGTACTGCAATCTTTTTCTCTATTCACGATTCCTGTCACCATGGCACAGAGGATGAAGAGCAAAACTTATTCTCCTTCGCACTTCTATTTCTCTGTTCCCCTTACTGTTTCGCCAGCAGAGCGGCACCCGCACAGGCAAGGCCAAGGCCAAGCAGGGTGACGGCGGTTTGCGTCTCCAGACTTCCCAGGCAGGACAGCACTACAACGGCAACGCCCATGGCCAGAGTCACAGCCTTGAAAATGACAGAAATAATCTCACGAATCGACTTCTTTTCCATATTTTTTTCTCCTTTAATCACCAAGTATTTGAATTTAGTATCAGCTTACACTCATTATTCTACAAGAATGCGCCGATCGCATATAGGCTCTTTTTGTATGCGTATGTGTCCATTTTATAGATGCCTGGTTTGTTTCTTCGCAAATATACAGGATTGCCGCTTATAACGCTTCACTATGTTTCCTTTCATGTTCTTCATCCCATTTCTTTAGCCCAAAATAAAAGCAGATCAAATTCCTTTGGGGGCAGTTCAAAAATCCCGTTGATTGCAACAATGGACCGGCTTTCAAGATCAATATCCAATCCGTCAAAATGAAGCTGCTGCGGTGTCAAATCCTGCCCATTAAAGCGGGTGTAACGGCGAATAAGAGAAACAATACGAGCTATCAGCTCATCCATGTCAAAGGGTTTTGTCAGGTAATCGTCGGCTCCCGCACGCAATCCCCGCACTTTGGAAGCACTGTCATTTTTAGATGTGAACATCAGAATGGGCAGGCTGCTTTGTGTTCTGATTCGTTCCAATGTTTCAAAGCCGTCCATGCCGGGCAGCATAACGTCAAGTATCACAAGCTGATATGTCTTTTCTTTTAATTGTTTCAATCCCTCTTTGCCAGTAGTACAAAAATCAGCTTCTATATCTTCTGATAGAACGCTGCGTTTAATCAAGGTGCAAAGTTCCTTGTCGTCATCTATAACCAGAATATTATTCATAGCGCAGTTTCTTCCCTTCCTTTGTTATGTCATAAATCGGCTTTTCTGTGTCCTTTGGATAAACAAGCCTGTAACCAGAATCCGGAAATTCGGCCAGACGCTCATAGTCTTTGCACCGGACAACCTTTCTTCTTCCGCTTGAAGGACTTTTGCTCTGACATTGAGAATCTGTTCCCGTCTTTCAAATGCTTCATATAAACTCCTTCACCTTCACCATTTCTCGTGCCATATCAGTCTGCCGCATCATTCAATTTCGCCTCTTTTTGCTATTGCCTCACCTCTGCATTATATCATTTTGAATATGAAAAACAAATTTCTTTTCTGCTCCGTTTGATGCTAAGTGACCACATCCACCTGATATCAGTCCTTTTCTTCCATTCTCTCCGGGAATGATTCATCACCTTTAAAGACACCCGGATTTGTTGACTATTTATTTAACCTATAATATACTTAGCTTAATTAAAGGCAGTAATTAAATGAATTCATTCGGTGAAAGAATATCGGCACTAATTTCTGAATCAGGAATTACTAAAACATCTTTTGCAGATAAGTTGAACATAACTCAGCCTTATGTTAGCGGGCGCATCGATATGTTTTTCTTTTACATTATTTCGTCAAATAGAATCTTCATGGTTTCATTGTATAAAATATGTTTCAAAATACTACGGGAAATTATTTCCATAAAACTTCAAAATAAAAAACCGCCTCTGCGCCAACAGAAACGGAAAATGAATAAACGTAATCAATTATCCAATACTTATATACAGAAAGGACGTGACACTATGCCATTACCAAAAGGAAAAACTTATACCGCCGAAGATTACTGGAACCTTCCAGACGGCCAGCGTGCAGAACTGATTGACGGCCAGCTTTACGATATGGCTCCACAAAGTTTTGCCCATCAGAAAATCAGCCTTGCTCTTTGCAGGAAACTTGCTGATTACATTGATCAATATAAGGGAGAATGTGCCGTAGTTCCCGCTCCATTTGCCGTGAATCTATTTAAAAATGATAAAAAATGGCTTGAGCCAGATATCAGTATCATCTGCGACAAAAACAAAATCTCAGATCACGGATGCGAAGGTGCTCCTGACTTTATAGTAGAAATCGTTTCACCTACCAGCAGAAAAATGGATTATTCCACAAAAAATACTCTTTATTCTGATGCAGGAGTCCGTGAATACTGGATCGTGGATCCAGCCAAAGAGCGAACCACTGTATACCGGTATGAAGAGGATGCAGCTCCTATGATCGTTCCTTTCGACCAGCCGGTTGTTGTTGGAATTTATGGAGACCTGCAGATTACGATTGCAGATTTATTGTAATTATTCCAACTTTTGCCAAGTAATAGGATATGGGATTGATCAGACCAGCTCCATCTTTTATCCTATTCCTGACCGCTCAATTATCCGTCCGAATCCAGCACCCAAATATTCCTCCATCAACTGTTTAAAAGGCAAATCACACCCGCATTTTTACGATATTATTTTACTGACAGCACCATGCCTATGAACCGAATCCAATAACATTATCCTTGCTCATTACCGGTACAATCAAGTATAATAAAGCAAGGGAGATATGATTATGGCTTTACCACAAAGAAAATCTATACATTTATATGCAACACGAAATGCAACACAAAAAATAAAAAGCCTTGATTTCAAGGCTTTTTGAATCGGGGCAACAGGATTTGAACCTGCGACCTCACGGCCCCCAGCCGTGCGCGCTACCAAGCTACGCCATACCCCGTAACGGATTATATTATAACAACATAATATAAAAATTTCAACTGTTTTTTTGTTTTTTTATTTTTATTTTTACTACAGAAGAATCAGATTCCATTCTTTTCCTTTCTAATCTTTGGTTCCGACAGCTCCTCAAACATTGCTGTTATCACATCCGACAACAATATGTCATCTTCAATTATTCTGTTGGTTTCAACAAAAAGGGATTATCGTTTTGATGTTGCCATGTTACACCTTCTTTCGAATCGGATGCCTGATTACAGTTTTCCATTTCTCCGGATCTACCCGTCTGGCATCAGATAAATAAATTTCATGATGAAATCTTTTATCGCTGAAATCATTTTCATAGCCCTGCTCTTCCACAAAGGTATCCATCTTTTTCACTGTTTCGGGCTCATCATCGAAAGATCCGATATGCATAATCTGAACACAGAGTCCTTCTTCAACAGTCATGAACTCTGCGCCAGAGCAATCCAGTCCTTTCTTCTTCTCTACGTTCTGAACAGCCCATGCAAAATCTTCTTTTGTAATGAATTCCGGCAGGCGAATCACAGAAATCCATTGA
>JALFIB010000220.1 GCA_022776305.1 Lachnospiraceae bacterium | reverse complement strand
CTCTGGGCAGCGGCGTCCTCCTTTAACCTTGCGCGGAGTGTGGGATCCTGAGTAGCTACACCTGCCGGGCACATTCCGGTTCCGCAGATGCGGTACTGCTGACATGCGGCAGCGATCAGAGCGGCAGAGGCGATGGCGATGGCATCGGCTCCCATTGCAATTGCTTTTGCAAAATCAGAAGATACACGCAGGCCTCCGGTGATGATGAGGTCTATGTCTGATCCGATAGAATCCAGATATTTTCTCGTGCGGTGCAATGCGTAAATGGTGGGAACCGTGGTGGCTTCCCGGAGGAAAAACGGGCTGGAACCGGTTGCGCCGCCTCGTCCGTCAATGGTAATGAAATCAGGCTCTGCAAAGACGCAGTACTCAAGGTCCTTTTCGATCCTTCCGGCAGCGATCTTCAGGCCGATCGGGCGTCCGCCGGATGCTTCCCGCAGCATATAGACAAGCTCTTTTAAATCTTCTTTCGTGTGGATATCCGGGAATTTGGAGGGGCTCTGGATGTCCTGTCCCACAGCCTTGCCACGGATGGCAGCAATCTCTTTTGTCACTTTATCGCCCGGGAGATGGCCGCCCATGCCGGGCTTTGTCCCCTGGCCGATTTTGATCTCAATGGCATCAGAGCTCTGCAGGTTTTCAGGAGTAACGCTGTAGCGGTTCGGAACGTATTCAAAAATATATTTCGCTGCTGCAGCTTTTTCCTCCGGAAGGATTCCGCCTTCACCGCTGCACATGGCGCTTCCTGCAAGTGCGCTTCCTTTTGCCAGAGCAGTTTTCGTTTCTTTTGAAAGGGCCCCGAAAGACATGTGGGAGATAAATACAGGATTCTCGATCACAAGTGGTTTTTTGGCATGCTTTCCGATGATGGTGGTGGTGTTTACCGGTTCTCCGTCATCAAGAGGTAGTGGGTTTAACTGTGCGCCTAAAATAAGGATATCGTCCCAATTTGGCATTTTCATCTGCGTACCCATAGAGCTGTGCAGGGATTTGCCGCTTACCGCCATCTCGTGGATCTCTTTCATATAACGGCAGCTTTCGTCTTGTCTTGCAAAAAGCGGATCATAATTTAAATCCAAGACTTTTGGGGAACCATCAGATTCAGGCAGTTCCTGTTTTGGATCGGAATATTCTTCAAATTTGCCGATCTGGTGACAGACAGGGCATTCATACCCATCCGGCAGCTCCTGTCCTTCATAAATATAACCGCATACGGAACATCTAAAACTCATAAAAACCCTCCTTAATTAAAACAATAATAGTTACTATTATTTTACTTTTTCTTCTTTCTGGTGTCAAGTTGTTTTTGGAAGAATAATGGAAACGGAAGGAGAAAACTATTAACTGTAGGGCATATACCGGTGTGTAAAAGAAAGGCGGGAAGGATTTCACTTCCCGCCTAAAATTATAAAAATTTTCACTTAAACTACAATCTGGCGAATGGTCATTCAGTGTCGCATTTCACCGGTGCATCGAAGCTGGGATTAAAAGCATAGAAATTTTTCGCATCCAGCTGGTCCTGTACGCTGCGAAGTGCTTCCCCGAAACAAAGTTATGTAAATGAATATCCCTAAGAGTTCACAGAAAATGGGCTGTAGATGAGTATAGCCTATTTTTTTGTGCGTTTCTGTGGTATATTTGTATGAAGATAAGATCAGGCGATCCAATGTGGGTCACTGTAAAGTTTATTCATGATAGGCATATGAGGATGGTATTGGAAAAATGGAAAAAGATAACAATCTGCAGGAAAATACAAAGATAGAAGAAGCGATAGAACAGTTACAAAAGGTTCCCTCCCAAGAGATGCTGACACATACGCTGACTGTACTTCGCAGAAGAATGAAGGAAGATGGGGAACTGATCCCGTCAGTGGATCAGGATGCCGGGACAGGTTCTCTGCAGATGCGTCTGCTCAAAACAAAGGATGGAAGATCATGGTTTCTGGCTTTTACCAGTTTTGAAGAGCAGATGAAGGACAGCAATCCGGTGATGTCTGCATTTACAGCAAAGATCAGTCAGTTGTTTCAGATGGTACTGGAGGAAGAAAAAATTGATGGATTGATCCTTAATCCTTGGAACCGTACGATTATGTTGGATAAAAACCTGATTCGTATTATAATTGGAGAGAATGGAAGGTGACATAGAGTATGAGGCTATTTATTGCGCTGCAGCTTTCAGAGGAAATGAAGAAGACACTTGTGGCCTGCATGCATGATTTGAAAAAGCAGGGGGTAGAAGGAAATTACGTTTCGGCGCAGAACCTTCATGTTACTCTGGCTTTCATCGGCGAATATGAGGATCCGTCAAAAGTGAAAGCTGTTATGGAACGTGTTCCTTTCCGTGAATTTCGGATGACTTTATCAGAAAAAGGGAATTTTGGAAATACGTTATGGATAGGGGTCAAGGGAAACCAAAAGTTAAAATCTTATGTCAGGGAACTGCGCGCTGCATTAAAGGAAAATGGCATTCCCTGTGATAACGATGAATTTATCCCGCATATCACTTTGATCCGGAAATCATCTGCCAGAAAACCTTATCAGGCCCATTTGACGAAAACGGAAATGATGGTGAAAAAAGCTTCCTTGATGAAGTCTGTGCAGAAGAACGGGGCTGTGGTATATAAAGAATTGTAAGAGAGATCCGTTTGAATAATAGGAACAAACATAGGAGAATGAAATAAAATGATTAATCGGGAAGACATGCTGGAGCTTACAAGGCGGATGACACCGGACAGATCATCCGTGTCCAGAATTGCCGGGGCATATTTCGATGAAGAAGGATATGTGGACGGTACATTTAACACTCATTTTTTAAAATTATCGCCATCAGAGAGGACGAAGAATTTGAATCTTGCAAAGACCCTTCTCCTATCAAAGACCAATGAAGAATTAAAAGATTATAAAATCACTGCTGCAGAAAAAAAGCCGGGAAGTATCTGGCAGCTTCTCGATGGAATGAAAGAGGCAGAGCTAAAAAATGATGCTTTTCTTGATATTTTTTATGAGCTTCTTGGGGAAAGGCTTCCGGCAGAATATCCTTGGTACTGTTTTATGCTCTATGGGCAGTATGACGTACCTGTAAAAGGAAAAGATAAAGAGTGGATGGAAGGATCGGAGGAGGTCTACCGGTATCTTTTGTGTATGATGGGACCTTTGGCAGGTGAGTATGAGCCGGGCAAACCGGAATACGGATTTTTGTATCCGGCTTTCCGTGATAGGACCACAGACGAAGAATATATCAATATTTTTGAAAAAGGAGTCCATGATGTGTGGCAGGTATTATGTAGATGACGATACGGCAAGAGAAATTGAAAAACTTGTACGGGAAGTGGACAGTAAGGTGAAAAATCAGGGGAGTATGGACATCCATCCCTCAGAAAGTGCCGTTGTGCTCACCGGAAGGCGCCCTGTTCTATCAGCAGAGATGATGCAGTGGGGATTTCCGCAGCATCAAGGAAATGGGCTCCTGATCAATGCACGGTCAGAATCAGTGCTGGAAAAGCGGATGTTTCGTGACAGTGTACTGCACAGGCGCTGCATTATCCCGGCAGGGCATTTTTATGAATGGACTCCGTCAAAAGAAAAGGTGACATTCTTCCGCGAGGGTGATCCTGTGGTTCTGATGGCAGGGTTTTATAACCAATTTCAGGAAGAAGACCATTTTGTCATCCTGACGGTACCGGCCAATGCATCTGTGGCAAAGGTGCATGACAGGATGCCGCTGATCTTGGAAAGAAGTGAGATAGAGGATTGGGTCTATGACAATGGTTTTCTTGATTTTGCCCTTCATAAGAAACAGCCGCTGCTGCAGAAATACCAGCCCTATGTACAACAGAGTTTGTTTTAAATTTTACCTAAAAATACCACAGATGGAAAGACAGCCATTTGTGGTATTTTTCTATATATTCCCTCTTGAAATCGAACATAAGTTCGATTATAATAAATTCATGAAGAAGGGATGAAAGATGAAACGGGTAATATACCACATTGATGTCAATTCGGCGTTCTTATCATGGGAGGCAGTGTACAGGCTGTACCATTTAGGTGCCCAAAGGGATCTCAGGGATGAGGTGGCAGCCGTTGGCGGGGATATGGCTATGCGACACGGGATTATTCTTGCCAAATCCATTCCAGCCAAAAAATATGGGATAAAGACAGGGGAAAGCATTGTGGAGGCAAGGCAGAAATGCCCCACATTAAAACTGGTGCCTCCTAATTACCATTTGTATGACCAGTGCTCCAAGGCATTCATGGAGCTCCTGCGCCGGTATTCTCCTGATGTGGAGCAGTATTCCGTAGACGAGGCGTTTGTGGATATGACTGGTACGGAAAGCCTCTGGGGGGATCCGGTCCTTACGGCAGACAGGATCCGGGAGCAGATCCGGGATGAGCTTGGCTTTACAGTGAATATTGGAATATCAGAGAATAAGCTGTTGGCGAAAATGGCCAGCGATTTCAAAAAGCCGGATCAGGTGCACACCTTGTGGAAAGAAGAGATACCGGACAAGATGTGGCCCCTTCCGGTATCGGATTTATTTTTTGTGGGGCGGGCGACAGCAAAGAAGCTGTTCTCCCTTGGGATCAAGACCATCGGCGATCTGGCCCGGGCGGATCCTGTGATGTTAAGACACTGCTTGAAAAAACAAGGGGAGATCATCTGGGGATTTGCCAACGGAGTCGATGTGTCGGTGGTGCAGTCAGAACCACCGCCCAATAAAGGCTATGGAAACAGTACAACCATTGCCTTTGACGTGTGTGATGCATCTACAGCGAAGCTTGTTCTGCTGTCATTGGCAGAGACAGTGGGGGCAAGGCTTCGGGAAGCAGGGGTACGTGCGGAAGTAATCGCGGTGGGAATAAAAAACTTTGACCTCAGTTATGCCAGCCACCAGATGACACTGCACAATGCAACCAATATCACTGCTGAGATATACCAGCATGCCTGCCGGCTTTTTGACAGCCTCTGGGATGGTACGCCGATCCGCCATCTTGGCATCCACACCAGCCGCATCAAAGACGGCTTTCAGCTGCGGCAGATGGATATGTTTGATGACACAGATTATGAGAGGCTGGAGAAACTGGATGGGACGGTAGACCAGATTCGAAAGCGTTATGGCATTGACTCTTTAAAACGTGCAGTTTTTGTAGGAAGCCGGATTGACCATATGGGTGGTGGTATCAGCCGTGAAAAGCGAAGCGTAGATTATACGAAGATCAAGGTAGACTAGGAGAAGGTTCGTTATGATCTAAGATAGGCTAGGAGGAGGCTCATTATGGAGCAAGTTAGACTAGGAGGTGGCTTGTTATGGGATTTGTGGTAAGCTCCGGTACAGAAATATTGGAAGAAAAGGGCATACAAGGCTGCTGGCAGAAAGTTGCTGTAGATTGCTGGTTCACCAGCACAGGACGGGCGATTCCACGGATGGTAAAATATGAGGATCAGGATGGCTGCCTTCAGGTCCTCCGTGATATACAGGTGATAAAACAGGACCAAAAAAATTATGCAGGGATCTATTGCCAGCGATTTGACTGCAGGACACAGCTGGAGGGACGGCAGTACGACTTTATTTTGTTGTTTCATGCAAACGAGCATACATGGGATATGGTGATCCGCAAGTAAAAATCTATTTTTTTGTGGCAACAGAAATCTCTTTGACAATTCAGTAGTCATAGGACAATTTCTGATTGAAATATGATAGGAAAAAAGCAGGTTGTCACATGGCATATAAAAAGGGAAGCTGTATGACAAATTTTACGGTGAAGCAGATACATCCCAAGCAGACAGATAGGATACGCCAGAAAACAAGAAAAGCGTTGTACTATGTTTTTAAAAAGTATAAATGAGAATGGCTGTTGAAGGAGAGCTTAAAAAGTGGCCTTAGAAACTGCAATTTATGCCAGACAGTCCATCGATAAAAAAGACAGCATTTCCATCGAAACCCAGATTGAGATCTGTAAAAAAGAAACGTTTCTGGAGGAACACATTGTTATATATAAAGATAAAGGGTTTTCAGGAAAAAATACGAACCGTCCTGCATTTGCAGCCATGATGAACTGCATACGATCCGGAAAAATGAAAAGGGTAATTGTTTATAAACTGGACCGTATCAGCCGGTCCGTTCTTGATTTTTCCCGCATGATGGAAGAGTTTTCCCGGCATAAAGTAGAATTTGTGTCCTGTACAGAAAAATTTGATACGTCCACTGCCATGGGAAGGGCGATGCTCAATATTGCAGTGGTATTTGCGCAGCTGGAACGGGAGACCATACAGGCGCGGGTGTCAGACGCTTATTATAGCCGCAGCCATAAAGGATATTACATGGGCGGCCGGGTTCCCTATGGATTTCGTCTTGAAAATGCAGTCATAGATGGGGTACATACTTCAAAATTTGTGGAAGATCCGGAAGAAGTGGAAAAGATAAGAAGGATCTATGAGGAATACGCCAAACCGGAAGGAACCTTAGGGAGTGCCCTGCGGTCACTGCTGGAGGCGGAGGAGAAAACAGAAACGGAATGTGATGACGTGTCGGAAGATAAAGCAGTACTGGAAAATAAAGCAGTACCGGAAAATAAAACAGTGCCGGGATGTGAGGCAGTACGGGGGCGGGCACCCCTGTCATCGGCCCGGATTTCTGAGATCATTCGCAATCCGGTTTATGTCAGAGCTGATATAGAAGTATATCATTTCTTTTTGTCACAGGGCGCCAGAATCATAAATCCTGTGGAGGACTTTATTGGCACAAATGGGATTTTTCTCTATAAAGGAAGGGATGGAGACGGGAAAAAACGCAAACAGTATGATCTAAAGGACCGGGAAGTGGTGATAGCACCTCATGAGGGAGTAATTGATTCGGAACTCTGGCTGGCCTGCAGGGTCAAGCTTATGAAAAACCGGCAGCTTTCGACGGTACGCAAGGGTATGAGAAGCTACCTCACTGGTAAGGTGAAATGCAAAAAGTGCGGTTATGCCTATCAGGTGATCCAATCAGAAGGGACGAAAACGCTAAACCGGTATTTCAGGTGCAGTGGGGCAAGGTATTCCATAAAATGTACCGGTGCCGGCCACACCATTTACGCCGATGAACTTGAGGAATACGTACGGTCAGAAATAAAAAAGGTGCTGGAGCAATTCAGTTACCTGTCGGACGAATGTGAAAGGCAGCAGGAGCCGGTGTGCAATCACTACAAAATCAGGATAGCCTCCATTGAAAAGGAGATAGAGGACTTACTTGAAAAAGTAGCCTCTGCCAATGATTCCTTGATGGTCTATATCAATAAGCGGGTTGAAACCTTGGATGGGGAAAAACAGGAGCTGCAGAAAAAGATGGCCAAGATCACATCAGAGGATGATGTGTTCCGGGCGGATAAGATCACAGGGTTCACCGATAAGTGGGATGAATTGGAACTGATTGATAAACAGCGTATTGTGGATATTCTGATAGACCACATTGAAATCGGAGAAGGTGAAATGGAGATTTTTTGGAATATTTAGCAAATTTAAACGGTAAAGATATACTTCTTTTTTAGGGATTTTTCCAGTTCTAAAGTTTGGTGAAAATCCTTTGCATAAGTCCGCATTGCTTCTCCGAACCTTTGGAAATGCACGATTTCTCTGGCGCGCAGGAAGCGGATGGGATCGGCTACATCCGGATCTTTGATCAGACGCAATAGATTGTCGTAAGTTTTTCTCGCCTTCTGTTCCGCCGCCAGGTCTTCAAAAAGATCAGTGATGGGATCACCGCTGGATTGGAACTGGTTGGCATTAAAAGGAACGCCGCCTGCTGCCTGAGGCCAGATTCCCACCGTGTGATCCGTATAATACGGGGCGAATCCGCTTTTCTCGATCTCCTCCGGCGTCAGGCAGCGGGTTAACTGATGGACGATGGTAGCCACCATCTCCAGATGGGCTAGTTC
>JALFIB010000199.1 GCA_022776305.1 Lachnospiraceae bacterium | reverse complement strand
CCCCAGTCAATCATTCCTGCTTTTTTCGGTTCACGTCCGATATACAGGTTTTCTGCCACGGAAAGGTTCGGGCAAAGATTGACCTCCTGATAAACGGTGCTGATACCGTTTTCCTGAGCTTCCTGCGGTGAACGGTTGATGATCGTACCGCCTTTTCCGTCAATATGGATCTCACCTGTCTCAAATTCCTCAACGCCGGTCAGTACCTTGATCAAGGTAGATTTTCCGGCTCCATTTTCTCCCATCAATGCATGGATCTCACCTTTGCGGAGGGTGAAATCTACATTCTGAAGTGCTTTGACACCCGGGAAATTTTTGCTGATGTCCCTCATTGTGAGCACAACACCCTGCTCCATAAAGCCACCTCTCTTTCTTTGACGTAAGCATCCGTGCCAGACAAGGCGCGAATACTTTGTCCTGCCTGCGAAAAGCCTCCGGCTTTTCCCCTGACAGAACAAAATGCGAGGGCCAGAGCCTTAAGGCTCCCGGCCCTCACACCTGATTATTTGCAAGTTGCTAATCCGTTTTGTAAGAATTAATATGCACGCTCTGCAAGGATTGCTTCAAGATCCATGGATGTATCAAAGTATGCTTCGTCTACGTACTGGATCTTTTCAACTTCTTCGCCTGCTTCCAGTTTCTGGATGATCTCAGCAACACGCGGTCCGTGCAGCGGGTTGCACTCGAATGTAGCGTTCAGGTCGCCAGCGATCATAGCGTCAAATGCAGCTTTTACAGAGTCGAAAGATACAACGATGATGTCTCCATCCGGTCCGCATGTCTTACCAGCAGCTTTGATAGCGTCGATAGCACCAAATGCTTCGTTATCGTTCTCGCAGATAACTACGTCGATATCGTCATAAGATTTCAGGAAGGACTCCATAACTTCCTGTCCTTTTGCCTGTGTAAATTCACCAGACTGCATATCAAGCATTGTCCAGTTGTCATGCTCTGCTACGATGTTTCCAACACCTTCTGTACGTCCGATCTGAGCGGATGCACCGATGGTTCCCTGAATTGTTACAAGGTTGATCTCTTCGTCGCCGCGTCCCTGCTCCTCAAGGTAATCAGCGATCCATGTACCACAGGTCTCACCTTCTTTAACGAAGTTTCCACCTACCCAGCATGTATACAGGCTGTCATCTGCAAGGTCCATCATACGGTCAGAAAGGATAACCGGGATACCTGCGTCAGCTGCTTCCTGAAGAACTGTCTCCCATCCTGTCTCAACAACAGGTGCAACTACGATGTAGTCAACTTCCTGCTGGATAAAGCTTCTGATCGCTTTGATCTGGTTTTCCTGTTTCTGCTGTGCATCATCAAAGATCAGCTTGTAACCGTTCTCTTCTGTAAATGTAGATTTGAAAGATTCTGTGTTAGCTGTTCTCCAGTCAGACTCTGCACCAACCTGTGCGTAACCAACTGTGATCAGGTCTTCCTCTGCAAGTGCGCTAAACGGCATTGCTGTTACTGCCAATGCAGATACTGCTAAAAGAGATACGATTTTCTTGTTCATTTTATTTCCTCCTTCTTTTCGTGCAGGGACAATTCCCTCGCTTTTGTGATACCATTTTAGCAAGAAATAAAAAAGAAAGAAACGGAGAAAAAATGGCAGTTTGTTGTTTATTTTTCAAATTTTCCCTGTCAAGGATTTTTTGGTTCATTATTTTCACAAAAAGGTATGTTTTTTTTCGGAATGCATACGGTTGCTGTAGTACCCTCCCCTTTACAGCTTCGGAAGGTGATCCCATACTCTGGACCGTAGTTCAACTGGATCCTCTCATTGACATTTCCCAGCCCGAACCCGCGATCATTGGGAGTCTCTCCTTTTAGTTTTTCCTGCAGCTGTCCCAGTTCTTCTTCATCCATTCCGATGCCATTGTCTGCCACTTCCAGATAAATATGGTCTTCCTTTTCATAGCCGCGGACCGTGATCTTTCCTTTTCCCCTCTTGTTCTTAATACCGTGATAAAGGGCATTTTCCACCAAGGGCTGGAGCGTCAGCTTCAGGATCGTATACTCATAAAGAGAAGGATCGATATCGATCTCATACTCCAGAATATCGGCATAGCGGAACTCCTGGATACTGAGGTAGCTCCTAATATGGGATTCCTCCTCCTGAATCGTAATGTAATCCCTGCCTTGGCTCAGTGTGGTACGGAAAAACTGGGAGAGGGCAGTTACCATTGCCACTACCTCTTTGTCCTGTCCGCCTTCCGCCATCCAAACGATTGCATCCAGCGTATTATATAGGAAGTGGGGATTGATCTGGGCCTGCAGCAATTTCAGTTCCGTATCCTTTAAGTTCCTCTGCTCTTTTTTAATGTTTTCGATCAAGTACTGGATCTCCCCCGTCATATCGTTAAAGCTCTTTGTCAGTACCTGGATCTCGTCACCGGATTCAATCTCCGCCGGTGAAAAGTTACCCTTCGCCACCTGCCTCGTCGCACGGCAAAGCTCCCGGATAGGATGTGTAACGCTGTGGGTGATGACCCGTGTGAGGAAAAAGTTTATAAGCAGGATCGAGGTTAAGATTGCGATACACAGAATAAGGGTATCCCTTGCACGTATTTCCAGATCGACACGGATGTTTTCCAAGTTCACCGCTTCATAATAAATATATTCCTGCAGGTTATCCTGAATCAGCTGGGTAGAACTCCTGATATCTTTGTCCAGTAGTTCAATATTCTCTGCGTAATGGCCGCCTTCCTGTATATTGTCGTCGATCTTGCGGACCACCCGCTCCAGCCACCCAAGGCTTTTGCTGATCCGGCGCATAAGGTCGGCACTGTTCTTGCCTGATTCTGTCTCCTGACGCTTCACTGCATTGCGCATCTCATTGATGATCTTATATGGATTGCGCACCTTCGCAGAATCGGAATTACTGTTTTTTGCATACTCATCCAGATCGTCTAAGGCCAGATTCCCCACGATGGCGCGGTAGATACTGTAATCCAGATCCGTCTTAAAATTTAAGCTGTAATCCTTGATCACCGTAATGTTTTTCACACTCTGGTTATAGGCAGTACTGAAATTGATCATGTTCACCAAAAGGTACAGTACCAGCACAGTCAAAGGACCCATGATGGATGCTGTCAAAAGGTTGATTCGTTTACTCAGGGAGTATTTTCTAAGGAATTTCATGGCTGTCCCTCACTCTTGCGCGACCGGTATTCTTTTGGTGTACAGCCGCAGACCTTTTTAAATATGTAGCTGAAATAATGGGAATCTTTGTATCCCACCTGATACCCGATCTCAGAACTCCTCATATCGGTACACATCAAAAGCTCCTTTGCCTTAGAC
>JALFIB010000180.1 GCA_022776305.1 Lachnospiraceae bacterium | reverse complement strand
CTGGGAATATGACCGTCCGAAGTCCAGCAAGGATCATCCGACCATGAAGCCGGTGGCGCTGATGGCCTATCCGATCCAGAATTCCTGTATGAGCAACTGCATTGTTTTAGACCCTTTCCTCGGATCTGGCTCTACCCTGATTGCCTGCGAAGAGACCGGGAGGATCTGCTATGGGGTGGAACTGGATGAGAAGTTCTGCGATGTGATCGTAAAAAGATATCTGGAGAAAGCTGGAACTGGCGATCTGGTTTATGTTTTGAGGGATGGTATGAAGATCCCTTATTCTCAGCTTTTCGGGAATGAGGAGGATATCCCGCTGTTTTAAATATCTTTATAAAATGGAAAATAGGACTTGCTATTTTTGCCTTTTAGAGTGATTAATGTACTACCAAAACGAAGGAGGCAAAATCAATGAGGATTGTAACCAAAACAGACAACCGGAGAAAGATGGTGCAGGACATTGCAGAATTTACCGGAGAAGAACTACGCTATGTGGGGCCGCCCACTTTTTCCTACACAGTGGGCCGTCTTACCATTGACCGAGACGGTGTGATCACAAGCGAGACAGAAGAAGGAGAAGATCTCTTGACACAGTTTTTGCAGGAGAAAGGTTATCTGGAAGCCCCTGTGGATGAAGTGAAAATTGAGATCCCGGCGGATACCGGAGATGGAAAATTCCTGCAAAACTTACTCGCCATGATTCACGCACGGGCTTACCTGCTTAACCGGATCACAAGGTATGAGACCTTTGCGGTCAGCAATTCCCTAATAGAAAAGCTAGAGCAGCTTCCGGAGGAGAGCGCCTACGAGGTTTTCCAGACACTTCTGACAGCGGACAGCGAGGGCTTGAAGGGCTTTACGGTGGAAAATGGAAAAATAAACTTTGCCTTTCCCCTTTCGCCAGACAGTGCGAAGAATAAGGCATACGCCGAATTGGCGGCGAAGATGATCAAAAAGGCGAAAGAAGCCAAAAGAGTCAGCGCCACTCCGGTGGTGGAAGAAAATGAAAAATATTATCTTCGTATCTGGCTGGTGCAGCTTGGCATGGCCGGTGCGGTCAATAAGGAATCGAGGAAGGCACTGCTGGCTGGCCTGAAAGGCCACACAGCTTTCCGGACAAAAGAGGAGGCAGAGAAATTTAGTATCGTTCAGAAGGAAAAACGAGCAGCTTTAAAAGTCGCCCAGATGGTCGATCAGGAAAATGAAACGGCCGGAGGGACTGCATGATGGAAGATACTTTATCGAAAACAGCACAGGCAAATAAACTCCTGCTCGAATTTTGGAGTGATTTTCAACCACATTCCGTTCAGGAATTCCGGGATTATTTGAAGAAAAATAATATCGTAACAGTTGGCAGTACGCACATCAGCAGCGCTGTTTATACGGCAAAGCATCAGGGTGTCTTGGAACGTGTGGATCGGGGAAGCTACCAAGCAGGAATTAATTTTCAGAAAGACGGGGCGGTTCCGCTGAAAAAGAAAGATGGCATCCAGTTTGTTCTTCAGCAAACCAAACGGGTCTTATCTATCCCTATCAGCATCATGGATCTTAGCCCAAAAGAACGGGAATTCATACCAAGGCTGCAGGAACTTTATCAGGAATGTGAACGGATGCTGGAAGAGCTGGAAAGGGATAAGGATGAAAATGAAGTTTCCGAAGAAAGAGATCGTTGAGCGTCTCCGAAAAGAGTATCCGGCAGGTACCCGGATTGAACTGTTGGAGATGGAGGATTTTCAGGCTCCGCCCATCGGAACGCAAGGTACGGTTACAGGGGTAGACGATACTGGCTCCCTGTTGGTGAGTTGGAATACGGGATCAGGACTGAATGTAATCTACGGCGTGGATCGGGTGAGAAAGATACAGGAGGAAAGTTAAGTGGAAGAAGATATTATTGACCAGCTGTATTTTGGCAGAATCGTCCCTTGGGAAAGACAGGTAGAGAAGCCTCCGGAGATCGAAAAGTACAGCGACCAGATATGTGAAGATATCGAGTATCTGCAAAAGCTGCTGGACGAAGTTGGCAAAAGTGTTTTGGAACGGCTTCTGGATAATAATTCAGAGGTGGAGCGCTTTCAGGTAAAAGAGAGTTTCAAATATGGATTCCGTCTTGGGATGCAGCTTGCGGCAGCAGGTTTGGACAGCAAAA
>JALFIB010000170.1 GCA_022776305.1 Lachnospiraceae bacterium | reverse complement strand
GGCGCCTCCGAATCCGCTCATGATCGCACAAGTTTTGCATTTGATACAACTTTTTACTTTATCACCGTCGATGGGGCAACGGCGTTTTTCCAGAGAAAATCCCGCTTCGTAAACAGCGATTTTTAAAGAAGGATTTTTCTGAACAAGTTCATAAGCAGAAAAAATACCACCCGGTCCCGCTCCCACAATAATCACGTCATATTTCATAGAAATTTCTCCTTTAATCCAGCAGCTGATCCACAAAAAAACAGCTGAACATTGTTAACATCATCACTTTCCAGTATACTGTTTTGCCCTGAAAGCGTCAAGAAAAACAGGGGTTTGAACCTATTACATTTTTGATGTATATGGTAGAATACTTGTTAAGTAATATAATACGCAGAAAAGAGGCAAAAGTAGGAGGAATCAATGTACAGGATATTGATTGTTGAGGATGATGATGCGTTGGCACGCGGTATGGAAAAACAGATTTTAATGTGGGGGCTGGAGCCGAAGCGTGTGGAAAACTTTTCGGATATTATGGATGAGTTTCATAGGTTTTCGCCTCATTTAGTACTGTTGGATATTATGCTGCCTTATTATGGAGGATTCCGTTGGTGTAGTGAGATCAGGAAATGTTCTAAAGTTCCTATTATTTTTATTTCTTCCGCTTCGGATAATATGAATATTGTGATGGCGATGAATATGGGTGGGGATGATTTTATTGCAAAACCTTTCGACCTAAATGTTTTAATGGCAAAACTGCAGGCTACTCTGCGACGCGCCTATGATTTTGACAAGGGTTTTGATGTGATAGAACATCGTGGCGCGGTTTTGGATCTGTCGGATGCCAGCCTTACCTATGATGGACAGAAAATTGACCTGACGAAAAATGATTATCGTATTTTGCAGACCTTGATGGAGCGAAAAGGCCACGTGGTCAGCCGTGACACTTTAATGCAGAAACTGTGGGAGACGGACAGTTTTGTGGATGAAAATACACTGACAGTGAATATGGCTCGTTTGAGGAAAAAACTTGCAGATGCCGGATTGACGGATTTTATCACCACGAAAAAAGGAATGGGTTATTTGATCGAACGATGAGACGGGAGGAGCATGCTATGATAAAAGAATATCTGGGTATGCACAAAGCAGGCGCACTGGTATTTGTGGCTTTCTCTGTTGTTTATGCAGTTATTTTCGGTTTATATGGGTTGCCGGTGGCTGCGGTTGGATACGCAAGTGCTATCTGCTTATTTATGGGTGCTATCCTGCTGGTTTTAGATTATGGCAGGTTTTGCGAAAAGCATAAAAAACTTAATTATTTGAAAAACGAGATTACGGTGACACTGGAACATCTTCCTGATCCGAAGAGCCTGATTGAACAAGACTATCAGGAATTAACCAACCTGCTTTTTGAAGACAGGCAGGCTCTTGCACAGACAAAGGAAGAACAGTATAGGGAGCTGGTGGAATATTATTCTATCTGGGTACATCAGATTAAGACGCCTATTGCTGCCATGAAGCTGATTCTGCAGGGAAGTGAAGTAACGGAGTACAAGGAACTGATGGAGGAACTTTTGCGCATTGAACAGTATGTGGAAATGGTGCTTTGCTATCTGAGGCTTGACAGTGATTCAACAGATTATGTGATTAAGGAATATGATTTGGATCGTATATTGCGGCAGGTAATTCGGCGTTATGCAGCTTCTTTTATCAGGAAAAGAATCAAATTAACCTATGAGCCGGTGGAGATCCGCGTAGTCAGCGACGAAAAATGGTTATTCTTTGTCGTTGACCAGATTATGTCCAATGCGTTGAAATATACTGCATCCGGAAGTATCACGATCTCCTTGGAAGAACCGAAAACTTTATGTATCACGGATACAGGCATTGGTATTGCGAAGGAGGATCTTCCAAGGATTTTTGAAAAAGGGTACACGGGTTCCTGCGGTAGAGATGATAAACGTGCAAGTGGGATCGGACTATACTTATGTAGCCGTATTTGCCGTAACTTAGGACATGGGATCGCGGTCTCATCTGAGCCCGGACGTGGTACAAGGGTACGCCTTGATCTGAAAAATGCAGAATTGGAAGTTGAATGACCCGCCGGGATATGAAGATAAAAATAGGATGTTTCCTCTTATACCTTACAAAAGTGTAAGGGAACTGTAAGCACATGAAATGGCAGGAACAAGGTTTTGCGGATATACTTGATTTCAGATGAAAAAGATGAGGAGGTATGAAAATGGCAATCCTAGTTGTCAATAATCTGAAGAAAACATATACCACACGTTTTGGCGGCAATCAAGTAAAAGCGCTGACCAATGTCTCTTTCCAAGTGGAAGAAGGGGAATACGTGGCAATTATGGGGGAATCCGGCTCCGGAAAGACAACGCTGCTGAATATACTTGCAGCGCTGGATAAACCGACTGGCGGACAGGTGCTTTTAGAAGACCGTGATCTTTCAAAAATCAAAGAATCTGATCAGGCTGCATTCCGGAGAGATAATCTTGGCTTTGTATTTCAAGAGTTTCATTTATTAGACACCCTTTCCGTTCGGGATAATATTTATCTTCCACTTGTCCTTGCAGGGACGCACTACCGCGAAATAGAACAGCGTATGGTGCCTTTGGCTAAAAAGCTTGGGATTTCCGGCCTGCTGGATAAGTATCCTTATGAGATTTCCGGCGGACAAAAGCAGAGGGCAGCAGTGGCAAGGGCGCTGATCACCAGACCGAAACTGATTCTGGCCGATGAACCCACAGGGGCGTTGGATTCAAAGGCAACGGATGAACTGCTTCATTTATTCGGAGCGATCAATGATGATGGCCAGACGATCTTGATGGTGACTCACTCGGTGAAGGCAGCCAGCCATGCAGGACGCGTACTATTTATTAAAGATGGTGAGGTGTTCCATCAGATATACAGAGGAACCAGTTCCAATGAACAACTCTATCAGAAGATATCAGATACACTTACCATGCTTGCGACAGGCGGTGACAGGCAATGAGTAAAAAGAGAAAGAATATTTACGCAAGGCTTGCCTGCACCGGCATCGTTAAAAACTATAGGATGTATGTGCCTTACCTTCTGACGTGCATCGGTATGGTCATGATGCATTATATTTTATATTTTCTGATGGAGAGCGAACAGATCGCAGCCATGAAAGGCGGCGATACGCTCCAGACAATGCTTTCCTACGGAAGTGGCGTGTTCTGCATTTTTGCAGTGATTTTTCTTTTTTATACCAGTTCTTTTCTCATTAGAAGCAGAAAAAGGGAATTTGGTTTGTATAATATCCTCGGCATGGATAAACGCAACCTTGCGCGGATCCTGATCTGGGAAAATGTGATCGTCGCTTTCCTTTCATTTTTGGGAGGGCTATTCTGTGGTATCCTTTTTTCAAAACTGGCGGAACTTTGTATGGCATATGTATTAGAGGAAAAGGCAGGGATGGCTATCTCGATAGGATGGGGACCAATGGCGAAAACGGTCAGGCTGTTTCTGGTGATTTTCCTTTTGATCTTATTGAATGCTCTGTTTCAGGTGGGCAAAGCAAAACCCATCGATCTTCTGCACAGTAATGCTGTGGGAGAAAAACCGCCGAAAGGAAACCGTTTGTTTGCTTTTGTCGGCGTTATACTTTTGGCTGCGGCGTACTGTATCGCTATAAAGATAGAAGACCCCATGAGTGCTTTTATGCTGTTCTTTGTGGCAGTAGGGATGGTTATAATTGCCACTTACCTGCTTTTTATATCAGGCTCCGTTGTTTTTTGCAGGATCCTTCGGAAAAATAAGAAGTACTACTATAAGCCAAACCACTTTATATCCGTCTCCTCCATGCAGTACCGCATGAAACGAAATGGAGCAGGGCTTGCATCCATCTGTATTTTGTCCACCATGGTGCTGGTGATGCTTTCATCGACGGCCTGCATGTATTTCGGCAACGAAGACCGGTTAAAAGAGCGGTACCAACGGCAGATTGAATTATATGAATATACTTTTGATGCGGGATACAAAGAGAAGATTGAAGAAACAGTGGATCATGTGCTCTCAGGTCTTCAAGTTGAAAAGGAAAACCTGCTGTCATACGGTTTTTTATCGATGGCGGGATATTCTGATGGCGCCGAGGTTCTGTTAAATGAAGAAGAAGTGATTGAAGAGTTTGGAGTTTTTGATTATTCCAAAATGACAGACATTTATTTGGTTCCGGTGGAGGATTACAACCGGCTGATGGGGAAAGAAGAGAAGCTGGGGAAAAATGAGGTGATTCTTTACAGTACCGGAAACGATTATGAATATGATACTATCACACTGGAAGGAAATGACGTCTGGAAAGTGAAAAATCTGGCAGACAGTTTTGTAAAAGACGGCAATACAATGGCTACCATCTTTGATACCTTATACCTTTTTGTACCTGATCAATCTTATATTGACCATGTAGAGACACTGCAGAAAGAATACTACGGAAATAATATTTCTACAAAAACTACCTACTATGGTTTTGATATATCAGCGGGAGAAGAGCTGCAGCAGGAAGCGGCCGCACAGATCAGCGCAGCGCTGGACAAAATGGAAGAGGAGGACGGAAACTTTCCGTCCGTGGAACAGCAATGCCGTGCTGCTCAGAGAGCAGATTTCTATGCATTATATAGCGGGCTTTTTGTTCTGGGCATACTCCTTGCCATTGTATTCGTTGCAGCAACAGTGTTGATCATGTATTATAAGCAGATCACAGAAGGGTTTGAAGATCAGGCAAGGTTTGATATTATGCGGAAAGTCGGCATGACAAAACGGGAGATCCGAAGCAGTATCCATTCCCAGATGTTTACCGTATTTTTGCTGCCACTGCTGCTGGCGGGGATCCATACGGGATTTGCGTTTCCGATCGTACAAAAACTGCTTCTTTTGTTTGCAGTGACCAATACGAAACTTCTGGTGATCACTACGGTTCTTGCATTTCTGCTCTTTGCAGTTTTTTATACCGTTGTATATGTCCTGACTTCCCGTGTATACTATAAAATTGTAAGCGGAGCGAAGTGACAGAAAGTAAAATGAAATGATAACATAAAAGGCGGTACCTCCGGCTGCACATTGCATATAATAATATGACATGTGAGGCTGGGGGTTTTTATGGCCGGAAAAGTGATTTTAGATGCAGGACATGGCGGCCCTGAACCGGGAGCTACATTCGAAGGCAGGCAGGAAAAGGACG
>JALFIB010000142.1 GCA_022776305.1 Lachnospiraceae bacterium | reverse complement strand
ATACGAAAGGAAAAAGCTACTGTGGAAAAGCACATCTGGCTGAAGAGAAAGAACTCATGCAGGATGTTATAACCTATATCAAGATGTGCCGGAATGCCTTATGTGAAGAAATCGCCAACTATGATTTAAAGGATTTTGAGGTGGAAAGGAAATCCACAGAAGAAAAGTGCCAGAAACTTCATGCAGCAATCTGTGAGCGTAAAAACCAATTGAAAGTACTTCTTACGCAGAAAGTAAAAGATCTGGCAGTTGCAACAGGGAATGAAGAACTGGTCAATGAGACTTACAGTTCCATGCAGAAGGACTTGCTGGATCAGATTCATGGTCTGGAGATGCAGCTAAAAGGACTGACTGAAGCAGCTCCGGAAGTACCAGATGCGAAAAGAAAGTGTGAAAACCCTATGGGTGCACCGGGTAGGAACAAAAAACGAAAAACTGCCCTAGAGGTTCTCCATCAAATCATTGCGGCCAACAGTCTTGACCGCCGAGACTTAGAACTGCTCATTGACCATATTGACGTGGACGAAAACGGAATGCCGGAAATCACATTAAAATATGGTATATCCGATTTGATTCCTTATAGCCCGACAACCGAGATGAACCGCGGGGAGAATAGGATTATCGCTGCTGTGATGCTGTTGGTCGCAGAGGACAAACGCGGTTACACTTCAGCGAAATATTTATCTGAGCATATCACGGACCTTGGTTTTCAAAAGACAAAGCAAAGTATTCTTCCTTATATCCGATTGATGAAAGAATTGGGAATCCTAAAGGATACAGACAATTCATTGAAGCCTTACCGTATCATAAAATCAAAGGAAGAAATCACAGCAATAGCCCGGAACTATCTGCCGGATTTTCTGAAAAAGGCCACTACATTTATCTATAACCGCACATCAGATTTGCAGGCAAAATAATTGTCTGTCTGCTATCTGGCGATTATTTACATTGTGCAGGGTACGACAGGTGGTATGCCGGAGATGGTTTTTGAGTATATCTTAATGCAAAACGGTATTGATCCGGTAAATGACCTTTCTATCGATCAATCCATTGACTTTGGTTCTACTGCAGCAGCCTTTTCCGGCGGTCAGGGAGATTTTACGATCGAATTTGAACCGGGTGCTACGACACTGGAAAAAGAAGGGGTTGGCCATGTGGTGGCATCTCTTGGAACGGATTCCGGATACGTTCCTTACACAGCGTACTGTGCAAAATCCAGTTACATGGAAAAAAATCCGGAAGTGCTGCAGGCATTTACCAACGCTTTGCAGAAGGGAATGGATTATGTGAATACCCATACGCCGGAAGAAATTGCCCAGATTATTGCACCACAGTTTGCGGAGACAGATGTGGAGACCATCACCACCATCGTTAAGCGGTATTACGATCAGGATACTTGGAAAGAAAATCTGGTCTTTGAACAAGAGAGTTTTGAACTGCTGCAGGATATTTTGGAAAGTGCGGGAGAATTGGAGGAACGGGTACCATACGAAGCGCTTGTGACTACCACATTCGCCAAAGCGGTCCCTTAAAAAACCGCGGAAGCCCTTCACGCTGCCCCGCACTTTGTGCTATAATAGGGCAGGATAGCGCATAAGATACCAAGCGGCTGTCCTTCTTTCGTTTCCATATACAGCAATGGATGGAGGAGCGCCGCTTTATTTGTTTCAAAGATGAGGAGTGACAAATTATGAAAAACGTACTGGATTCCCATGCCCACACTATCGCAAGCGGGCATGCTTACAATACTATTTATGAGATGGCACAGACAGCAGCCGATAAAGGATTGGAGCTGCTGGCGCTGACAGAGCATTCCATGGCTATGCCCGGCACATGTCATGAATTTTATTTTTTAAATTTAAAAGTGCTGCCCCGCCAGATGTTTGGGATCGAGGTACTGTTTGGCACAGAAGTAAATATCATGGATTACGAAGGTAAGCTGGATATGCAGCAGGGGCTTTTGGAAAAAATGGATGTGGTAGTTGCAAGCCTCCATATACCATGTATCAAATCAGGCACAGAAGCGGAAAACACACGGGCTTACATAAAATCCATGGAAAACCCGGCAGTCAATATCATCGGCCATCCCGATGACGGGCGGTATCCTGTCAATTTTGATGAGCTTGTGGCTGCGGCTAAGGAAAACCATGTGTTACTGGAGCTGAACAACAGTTCTTTAAATCCTGCCGGTTCCAGAAAAGACCCTATCCCCAGTGACAGAAAAATGCTGGAATTATGCCGGAAATATCAGACCCCTATTATTATCAACAGTGATTCCCACTGCGCCGCCGATGTGGGCTGCCACCAATATGCAGACAAGCTTCTGGAAGAGACCGGTTTCCCGGAAGAGCTGATTGTAAACCGTTCTGTGGAAGAATATAAAAAATACATTAACCGCTTTACAGCACTAAAGTAACATGGTAATATATGTATATTGGGGTTGTTTTCTAATGAGGTATTAGAAAATCACAAATTTGATATAAGAGAGGGTTATAACATGAGTAAGAAAATCCATACAGAAGCGGTTGATGAATTGTTTGAAGCAATTTTATGCCTAAAAGATAAAGAAGAATGTTATCGTTTCTTCGAGGATGTCTGTACAGTCAATGAGCTGCTTTCCCTTTCCCAGCGTTTTGAAGTGGCACATATGCTGAAGGAGAAAAAAACGTATTTGGAAATAGCTGAGAAGACGGGTGCATCCACTGCTACCATCAGCCGGGTCAATCGTTCTTTGAATTACGGCAATGACGGATATGAAATGGTATTTTCCCGCATGAAAAATGGGGAAACCCGTGCAAAAGCAGAAGAATAAAGAAATAAAAATGTTAATAGATCGAATCGTAAAGATTGAGCGTAAAATAGAAGTATAAACAGAAACGCAAGCGGCTGTCTCAAAAGTCCGAGAGGACAAATAAGGCAGCCGCTTTTTTCTTTTATATTTATGATTTCTCCCTTTTCCCGGCTTTGCCTTCTTTTCCGGATCGATCCTTCTGTTCACCGGGCAGCTGCGGCAGGGAATCAATCATATTTTCAATCACTTCTTTTTTCAAATAAATGTCAAAACTTAGGATGCAGATAAAAGCAAATACCTGCATAAATTCGCGGTTTTCCTCCGGACAGTCTTTGAAAGAATTTGCCGCGGTATGGTAGCTGTTGAGGATATCGCGAATCGTCTTTCCGATCTGCTCCTTCCCCTGTGCATATATCTCGGAATAAATGTCCTGAATATTGTAATCCTGATCAGAATTGAAAAAATAGCTTGTGACCGGTTTCAAAATAGCCTGTATATCTCCCAGAGGCAGGAAGCTCTTAAAATAATAGATGAAAATCAGCACCAGCATGTGTTCCTTGGTGTAGCGCTTTTTCTCAGGAGGCGGCAGAAGCTTATTTTTCGTATAGTTGTTGATCATGGTCTTGGTAAGGATCTTATCATCTTCGTACCGCTTAGAGTGCTCCAAATGTTCATCCATAAAATGGGTGACTTGATCCATATACAGGTCGATATCCGGAATATCACCCGGCCGGATGTGATCTGTATTTGCCATTTTATTTAAAATTTCCGAAAGAAGTTTTGTATATTCTTTCTGCATAAATAATCACCTCAAAAATTTATAATCACAGTGCCTTGCAGGAAAACTCCTAGAAGTTTTTTAAACACGCTCTCCATTGCTGCATTTTAGATATGCAAATTATACCTTTTTTAAACCACAATGACAAGCCGGAATTTATCTTGTTGCTGCCCAGAATTTGCCTTATTGCTGCTTGAAGCCAGGCAGAATATCATAAAACGGAAGCAAAACATATGCAGAAATGAATCTTTACAAACGGAATTTGCTGCTATATACTGTCTGAGGAAAAAAACGCCCCGCGGTCCGGATGACCCCCGGCACAAAAAATGGAGGTACATCATGAAAAGTTTAACGTCCGGTAATCCGGCAAAACTAATGATATCTTTCGCTTTGCCCGTCTGCCTGGGAAACATCTTCCAGCTTTTTTATAGTCTGGCAGATACCAGAATCGTAGGCAGCACATTGGGGGAAGGATCCCTAGCCGCTGTTGGGGCAACCACCGCTGTCAGCACACTGCTGATCGGCTTTCTCCAAGGTATGGCAAATGGTTTTTCTATCATCTCAGCCCAGAGCATGGGCGCAAAGGAAGAAAAACAGCTGAGACAAACGGCTGCAGGTACATTGGTGCTGGGTGGCGTCATCACGCTGTTCCTTACAGTCTTGTCCCTTACCCTGCTTCCTCTTCTGCTTCATGTTTTGAATGTTCCGGATGACTTGTATCCGGAAGCCCACAGTTATATCTCTATTATTTTGCTGGGCTTGATCGTAACCATGCTTTATAATGCCTGCGCCGGGATCCTGCGCGCCGTGGGGGATACCATTGCCCCTCTGGTCTTTCTGGTCTGCGCCTCACTTTTAAATGTGGGACTGGATTTCCTGTTGATCGCGGGCATCCATCTGGGAGTCCGGGGCGCTGCTTTAGGTACGGTAATCTCCCAGTCTGTGTCTGTTCTCCTGTGTTTTCTTTACATATGGAAAAAATATCCTCTTTTCCACTTGAAAAAAGAGGATTTCTGCCTGACAAAGGATCTGGTTCAAAAAATGCTTTCTTCGGGCTTGTCCATGGGAATGATGATGTCTCTCGTCTATTTCGGAACACTGGCCCTTCAGACATCTATCAATACCTTCGGTACGGATACCATTGTGGCCCACACTGCTGCCCGCAAGATCATCGAGCTGTATTTC
Organism: Lachnospiraceae bacterium; assembly: GCA_022776305.1. GTDB lineage: Bacteria > Bacillota > Clostridia > Lachnospirales > Lachnospiraceae > Choladousia. Next base: position 20,576 of record JALFIB010000142.1, on the reverse strand, counting down.
CTGCCCATTGTGGTAATGGGAACAACGCTCTCCACTTTCTGCAGCCAGAATTACGGTGCCGGAAAAATGGATCGTGTCTATCAGGGAATGAAATATGCCTTGATGATTAACTGGTCATGGACCTTGATCGTTATTTTCATGAGCTATACCATCGCGCCGCAGCTCATCTATCTCGTTTCCGGAAGTTCAAAAGAAACGGTTCTGGCTCCGGCGGTGCTGTATCTGAAAGTCAATGCGCCATTTTTCTTCCTCTCAGCTGCCATCAACCTGCTGAGGAATACGCTGCAGGCTATTGGCGACCACTGGACTCCCATTATCTCCAGCACTATTGAATTAGTAGGAAAAGTCCTGATCGTCTTCTTCCTTGTGCCTGTACTCCAGTACATGGGAATCATCGTAACAGAGCCTATTATCTGGATTCTGATGATCATCCCTCTGCTGCTGCGTTTTATACACCATCCGGAATCTGCTGTAAAACATAAAAAAGAGATTACCGGATAATAGATGTTAAAATACCATCTGGACCAAAAGCATATAACAGACCGTCCCCGCAGCTATGGAGAATAATGTATTATGCTTCCATTTGTGGAGCAAAACCACAAGGGCTACGGAAATTGCCTCCGGAATTCCATGGGAACCGCGAAACAGGGAAACGTTTTTTAAACAATACACCACCAGCATTCCCATGATGGCATAGGGGAGTACCTCTCCCAGATATAATACCACCTTCGGGGTATTTTTCCGGAATTCAGGAAGCTGGAAGCCCCAAATATAACACGGCAGACCAGAGATATGGCGATCCCTGTCACAGCCGGAAGGTACTGCCTTGTTTTCTCCCATTGTTCCACAAAGATCACAACAAAAAGCGCTGTCATTGCAAAATCGATCCCCTCGGAATTGATGGGCAGTATGGATCCTGCCACCGCCCCGATAGCGCTTCCTGCTATCCAGTAACACTGGTTCAATAAAGAAACGTAAAAATAATAATCCGTTTCGTCTACTCCATCGGGCAGCTGGGGCGAGCAAACCAAGGAAAAAGTCTCATCTGTCAGGGAAAAAATCAGATATGGCTTACGTTTTCCCGCGTGGCTGTAACGTTCCAACATAGTAAGCCCGTAAAACAGATGGCGTATGTTGACGAAAAGCGTCATCAATGCAGCAGCTGCAAGGGAGGCTCCTCCCGACAACAGGTCTACAGCTACGTACTGCATAGAGCCGGCATAGATCGTCAGGCTCATCAAAACAGCCCACCACCATCCGTATCCTTTGTCCTGTAAAAGCACCCCAAACCCGATTCCCAGCACGAGGTATCCTGCCATGACCGGAAGGGATGACACAAAGGCTGTTTTTAATGTTGTTGCTTTTGATGTTGTTTCTGTTCTTTCTGTTGTTTCTGTCATTCTTATACTCGTTCTTTTTTGTTTTATTCTTATTCTTTTTCTTCTTCGCTTTTCCCAGACCATGCTGTCACATTTTCCACTGCTTCAGCAGTTCTTTGTCTTCCGGCGTAACCCGGTAAGATTCCCTGCATTTCTGGATCGCTTTATTCTGCACCCACGGATCCATGGACTGCTGTGCAAATAACTTCCATGTCTTCTCGCGGTATTTAACGAAACAGACCGATAACGCCCATGCCTGTGCCATGCGGATATAGTAGGGAGACTCTCCGTTTTCATTTTTTGACCGTTCCAATCCGCAGGCAAATGCAGATGATTTTCCGGAAAAAATATCAAGCATTTGGTCAATATACGTATCATTTATAAAATATTGCATAAATGATACGAGGGCAAACCTCATCTGAAATTCCCCTCCCCTTTCCATCCATTTTTTATTGTAGGAATACCAAAAATTTTGGTTTTTTTTCATGAATTTGAAGCTGGAAACGCTGCTGTCACAATCTGCCCAAGACAAGATGCCAGAAACCCATCGATCTAGATGGGCTGCCCTCATATCCTCATCCATTTTGGCCAGACCGATAACGATTCCCCAAAGCATATGTTCTTCCTGCCAAAGGCCGGATTCCTCTGCTTTCGCTGACAGTTCCTCCATCTCTTTTAAGTATGGTTCCCATCCATTTCTGGAAACATCTTTTGCAATCTCGCGGATATCCGGAACACGGACTCCTATGCTGGGAGCCGCATCACTATTTGTAATTCTGTCATTAAATTCTTTATATGAAGAATCTGCCGCCTGAAGCAGCAGATTTCTCACCTCTGAACGTTTCATCTCTTTTCCTTCCATTTAAGCATCGGATCCAATTCCGAGTAGCCCGGATACATGTTTTCTCTCAAAAAACCAGCCTGATCAGAGCTGCTTTACTATATTTCCGTAAGCCGGTCCAAGAAGTTCACGATATAATTTCTCACACTCTTCAAAAGTAAGCCCCGGCTTGGAAGCCAAAAGCTCCATGTCCACATGGAACAAGCTGACGCGGATCCCTGTTTCCAGCATTCCGTTGCGAAGATAAAATTGTTTTCTCCTGATACGTTCTTCTTTATTCGGCGCAGTCTCATCTAGTTCTTCAATCTCCAAAAAGAACTGTCTGTCACAGTACAATTCCTTAAGAAGCAGGATTGCCTCTGTCCCAATACCCATCCCACGGTATTCCTCTGAAATCGCAAAATAATCCAAGAGCACCAGATCTGTATCCGGTCCCATGGCTGTGATCGCCAGTCCGCACCTGCGTCCGCCTTCGTTGATCACAAGGATCTCCATGGAACCCATGGCTGCTTTGCGCTCAATCAAAGAAAATGGTTTTCGTTCTGACTCCGGAAATGCCTTTTGGTATAGATCAAGAATAAAAGGCATGTCCAGACTGGTGGCTGTACTTAAATTCATAGATAGACTCCTTTTTATCAAAACTATTTGGCATGTGTGATCTCATCAATACGATTCAGTTCCTCTTCTGTAAAAGGAACGCGTTTGACAATCCTGACATTGTCTTCAATCTGTGACGGCTTTGATGCCCCGATCAGCACACTGGTCACCGCACCATCCCGCATGATCCAAGACAACGCCATCTGTGCCAGAGTCTGTCCCCGCTGCGCTGCCAGTTCGTTCAGCGCACGGATCTGGCAAAGCTTCTCCTCCGTCAATGCATCTTCATGGAGATACCGTCCGTCCGCCCGGATCCTGCTGTCCATAGGGATTCCGTTCAGATAACGGTCTGTGAGCATTCCCTGTGCCAGTGGGCTGAAGCAGATAATACCCTTTCCTTTTTCTACCGCCGCTTCTTTTAATCCATTTTTCTCAATGGTTCGATCAAAAATAGAGTAACGGTTCTGGTTTATAATAAATGGGCAGTGCAGATCCTCTAAAATAGCAGCTGCACGCTTCATAGTGGGGCCGTCATAGTTGGAGATACCCACGTAAAGCGCTTTTCCGCTGCGGACGATCTGGTCCAGTGCCAGCATGGTCTCCTCCAGAGGTGTCTCCGGATCCATGCGATGATGGTAAAAAATGTCCACATAATCTAAGCCCATACGCTTCAGACTCTGGTCTAAGCTGGCGATCAGATACTTCCTGCTGCCCCAGTTTCCGTAAGGCCCCTCCCACATATCATATCCAGCTTTCGTACTTATAATCAATTCGTCCCGGTATGGCTTCAATTCATTTTTCATAATACGCCCGAAATTTTCTTCTGCACTTCCATAGACCGGTCCGTAATTATTTGCAAGGTCAAAATGTGTGATACCATTGTCAAATGCAGTAAAGCAAAGCTGCTTCATATTGCTGTAGGGTGCATCTGTTCCGAAATTATGCCAGAGGCCGAAAGAGACTTCCGGCAGCAAAAGACCGCTTTTTCCGCATCGGTTATATTTCATATCCTGATATCTGGCCGCTTTGGCAATGTAAGTCATAAAGACCTCCTCCTATTTCTTTAGACTCTAAAAGGACATACCGGCAATGCTTTCACACTGCTGCGGAATGCCCTTTTTTCGCATCATTTCCGTATTTATTTTGTCGCGCTTAAGTATTCCTCTATATTCTGAATTGCTTCAGCTTCGTCTTTTCCGTTTGCTGTCACTACAACCTTTTCTCCTGAAGCCAACCCTAAAGTCATCATGCCCATAATGCTTTTCGCATTAACCGTACGACCTTCGCTCTCCAAATGGATCTCACTTTCATACTGGCTTGCCACCTGTACCAATAATGCAACTGGTCTGGCTTCTAATCCGCTTGGAAGCTGAATCGTGATTTCTTTCCTGGTCATAATAGTTATTCCTCCTTGTTCTGCCTTAACTCCTCCGCCAACTGGCTCAGTTTCCTCAATCTGTGGTTTACCCCGGATTTTCCTACCGGCGGGTTTAACATCTCTCCCAGCTCCTTCAGGGAAGCATCCGGATGAGCCAATCGAAGCATAGCGATATCCGCAAGGCTGTCCGGCAATTTTTCTATCCCTTTCACTGCCTCAAGATAACGGATATCTTCAATTTGCCTTACTGCTGCGTTTACCGTTTTATTGATATTTGCCGCCTCACAATTTACCTTGCGGTTTACATTGTTCCTCATATCACGCACGATCCTGATGTTTTCCAGATCCATCAAGGATATATGGGCTTCCATGATATTCAGCATATCAACAATCTGGGCTCCCTCTTTAATATACACGATAAAATGCTTTTTACGCTGTACGATTTTGGCATCAGGCCCAAAGGTACGGATAAGAGCCTGCAGCTGCAGCGCCCTGTCCTCCGATGCACATACAATCTCGAAATGATACGACTTTCGCGGATTGCTGATCGAACCGGCAGCTAAAAATGCGCCGCGGATAAATGCCCGGCGGCAGCAGGATTTTTGTACCAGCAGCTGGTTGGCCGGAGACACATGCTCTGCCACTTCCCCATCTGCATCAAAAAGCTTCAATGCGTGTAATATATTGATCACAGCATCGTGGTCTTTTACCAGTACTGTGTATACCTGGTTACCAGTTTTGTTACCTTTATGTAAACATACGGAAACGTCACTTCCTATATTAAATGTTTTTTTCAATAATGTAAAGCACTTTCTTGCAACGGTAACGTTTTCGGTGTGAATTCTTATGCGATAACGCCCTAAAGCAGAGATACAGACAGAACCGCACATCCCGATCATGGCAGCCAGTTCAGCCAAATTACAGTGCCTTGCCGTTCCAACCTGTCTGGATAATTCATTTTTTACATCTCCTGAAAATGACATATTATCCTGAATTCCTTTCTACGGTACTGCTTCTCTCAAAATCAGTTTCTTCTTGTTGACAATTCCCTGTGTTCCAGCTTCAGTCCATACTCGTTATGGCTGCACATATGCTCATACAGTTTTTCAGCCAACGTCACGGAGCGGTGCTGCCCTCCGGTACATCCGATGCTGATCACAAGCTGGTTTTTCCCCTCAGCCACATAATAGGGCAGCAGGAATTCCACCATGTCCTCCAGCTTCTTTAAAAAACAGACCGCCGCATCGTTCTGCATCACAAAATCCTGCACTGCCTGATCTTGCCCCGTCAAATGCTTCAGCTCTTCCACATAAAAAGGGTTCGGCAGGAAACGCACATCAAATACCAGATCTGAGTCTGTGGGAATCCCATATTTAAACCCGAAGGATAAAATGGTAACGTAAATATTCCTGTACTCCTGGCTGTTCACATAAATCTTTTCCATCTCGCTGCGCAGTTCCCTGGTCAGCATGGTGGAGGTGTCAATAATCACGTCCGCCTGCTCCTTCAAAAACTGCATCGTAGTGCGTTCCAAAGAGATTCCCTCCTCTATCCGGCCGTTCCTTGCCAACGGATGGCTCCTTCTCGTCTCTTTATACCGCTTCACCAGTGCAGCATCACTGGCATCCAAAAAGAGGATCTCATACGAAATTCCCTTTCCCACCAGATGCTCCAATACCTGTTTCATCTCTTTGATCTTTGCACCTGCCCGAACATCCACGCCAAGAGCTACTTTCCCATAACCGGTTTCCTGCAGGAGGGAAAGCTCGGCAAATTTTTCCACTAGAGGCAGCGGAATATTATCTGCACAGAAATATCCCTGATCTTCCAATATTTTTAACGCCGTACTTTTCCCTGCCCCGGACATTCCCGTCACAACAACAAATCTCATCTTCAACCTGCCTCTTTTGTCAATTCTTTCTCTGTCCCAAACAACTCATCCTATTTTTAACGTTATAGGAAATCGCAATTTCCAATAACGTTAAAACTCGCCAAGCATCTTCACTTCCGGTTCAAGCTCCACACCAAATTTCGTTTTAACCTGCCGGGACACTTCCCGGATCAGATCCCTCACGTCTTTTGCAGTGGCCTCTCCTGTATTCACCACAAATCCACAGTGTTTTTCTGAAACCTGGGCACCGCCCACAGAAAATCCCCGAAGCCCTGCATCCATAATCAGCTTGCCTGCAAAATATCCCTCGGGACGCTTAAAGGTACTGCCTGCACTGGGCAGCTCAAGGGGCTGTTTTTCTACACGTTTTTCCTTCAGTTCATCCATACGAGCTTTGATCATGTCATAATCTCCGCGGTGCAGCTTCAATTTTGCTTCTAATACGATCCAGCCTTTTTCCGGGATCACACTATACCGATAGCCCAGTTTCAGCTCCTCTGACGGGATCCTTCGCAGCTCGCCTTCCCGTGTCAGTACAGTGACTTCTGTAAGTACCTGTTTCATTTCACCGCCATAAGCCCCTGCATTCATCACAGCTGCTCCGCCGACGGTCCCCGGAATACCGGAAGCAAACTCAAACCCTGTGAGGGAAGCTGCCATCGCTTTCTTCGCGATCACAGAAAGCATTGCGCCTGCCTGAGCAGTGATGATGTCCCCTTTTATCTCAATCGCGCTGAGGTTTTTATAGACCTGTACCACAACGCCCCTGTATCCCTGATCTGAGACGAGAAGGTTGCTCCCGTTCCCGATCACATAAAATGGCACCTTCTGTTCCCGGCAGATCCCAATGATCTTTGCTGCTTTTTCTATGGTATCCGGCACTGCAAAAATATCTGCCGGCCCGCCAATCCGGAAGGTCGTATGTTTTTTCATGCTTTCCTGCTCCAGTATGCACTGTGCACCTGCAGCCTCTCGTAATGCTTCAATCAACTTCTGCATCATGGCCTCTCCGTTCTATTTTGTAACTATTCAGAGCCAAACAAGTTTTCATAAAACAGGTTGTTCTGAATCGTTACTCTATTTTTATAATTTAACCGCGGATGATCCCGCTCTTTTTGATACTCTCCACTACTTCGCGAAGTCCTTCCGGCGGCAGGACGAGGGCAAAACGGACGTATCCTTCTCCCAGGCTTCCGAAGCTGGTGCCCGGTACACAGATCACCCCTGATTTTTCCATCAGTTCCAAGGCAAACTGCTCTGAATTCGTGTATCCTTTCGGCAAAGGTGCCCATGCAAACATGGTCCCGTCACTGTCCGGCACGTCCCATCCAATTTCCCGCAAACCTCCGCAGAGAGCTTTGCTGCGCGCTTCATATTCCTTGCACTGCTGGATCACGCCGTCAAAAGGCCCTGTCAGTGCAGCAATGGCACCGTACTGTACCGGCAGGAAGGTTCCGTAATCGAATTGTGTCCTTATGGCTTTAAATTTCTTTATGATCTCTTTATTTCCAATGGCAAATGAGACTCTGGCGCCCGTATAATTAAACGTTTTGGAAAGGGAGTAGAACTCAATGCCCACATCTTTTGCACCCTCATAGCACAAGAAAGATCCGCCCTGTTTTCCGAAAACAAGATCCGCATATGCGTTGTCATGAAGGATCACGATCTCGTATTTCTTTGCAAAAGCGATCAGCTCTTTATAAAATGAGTCCGGTGCTGTTTTGCAGCAGGGATTTCCCGGGTAGCTCACGACCATAAGCTTTGCCCTTCTGGCAATATCTTCCGGTATCTCATCCAGCTTCGGCAGGAACCCGTTTTCCGGATACAACGGGTATTCCCAGACCGTTGCATCACAAAGCTGTGGTCCTATGCTGAAAATGGGATAGCCCGGATTTGGAACTAAGACAATATCTCCCGGATCGCACAGCGTCCATGCAATATGGGCCATACCCTCCTGAGAGCCGTACAGCTCCATGATCTCATCCTGCTCCAGATCAAGGTCAAACCTTCTTTTAAAGAATCCCTGAGCAGCCTCAAGAAGCTGCGGCAGTTCCACAAGGGCATATTTATAATTCTCCGGATTCTTTGCCGCCTCGCTGACTGCATCCATCACATGCTTTGGAGGCCTGAAATCCGGAGTCCCCACAGAAAGATTGTAGATCTTCTTTCCCTGAGCCTGCAGTTCATTCTTTTTGGCGTCCAAAATTGCAAAAATACCGGCATCCATCTGCTCCGCTTTATGCGAAAAACGTTTTTTCATAATAGTCCTCTCCTTTTCCTTTGTTTTATACTGAAACCATTTCGGATGTCTTTTTTCCCAAAGGCATGACAATAAATAAAGTACCACACAAATAGCCGAAAGTACAGCTCCCGGAACAAATCCCGGCGGTGTGTATTCCATCTCTACCGTATGTTCCCCGGCTGTCAGATGCAGCCCCATCAATCCTTCTCCCACGGTATAGTATTCCGTCTCTTCTCCGTCCACCGTGATCTTCCATCCTTCATCATATGGGATGGACAAGAGCAATGTTCCATCCTCTTTCACGGAAATGGAGCCGCTCACTTTATTGCCATCCACTTTGACGTCTATCAACTGGCTCTCGGAAAGCTTATCCACCACTTCTTGATACGCTTCATTGGAGCAGGTATAAACTTCCGCCTGCACAGTGGACTGTCCCTCTTTTAACGTGACAGTAAAATCGGCCATGTCGTTTTCCGCGCTGCCATTGATCACATAAAGATGATCCGTATAATCACTAAATGACTTTGTATATTCCGGCGTATTCAAACTGATGGAGGCTACCCGGGTATCAATACAAAGATAAACCTGTTTGTTTTCAGGGATCTTAATTCCATAATTTTCCCCGTCTTCCATATCGATATACCGGTCAAGAACGTAGATCGGTTCGAGGCCTGTTGCAAGTTCAACAAAACTGTTCTGTACCAGCAGCGGTTCCCCTGCATCAATGTCCCAGTTCACAATATCGTCCCTGACCATGAAACCGATGGACAATGCCTGGTCGTTTTTATATAAAGCAAGTTCCCCATCCTCTGCAACTTTTTCAAATTGGTACATGGTGTCGGCAACTTTAGAAGGCGAGGCCAGATAGCGGATGCCAAAGACATCATTCATCAGCTTCGTCACTCCAAGGTAACCGTTTTTATTTGTCCGCGCCTCTATTCCCAGACTGTCACACAGATCGATCAGAGAGCCGTGCATGGTAGAGTTGAACATGACCAGAGCATTTCCGCCGCAGTACATGGTCACATTACGCATTCGCTGCCGATCTACTTCGCTGCGGAAAAACCCATCGTCCTGCTGGGTTTCCATCATAGACTGGTAAGACTTTTGGTCATTAATATAAATACTTCTCGTCACTCCGCCATTACAGCTGATCCCATAAATTGCATTGGCCGAGATCTCCACCACCATGACCGCCGACAGGATTCCACTGTACAAAGAATATTTCAGATCTGCCGCAAAACGTCCCAACAGCAAAAGACCGAAATACACAGTCAGTATTCCCAATGAAACAAAATAAATGAAAGGCTCGAGTTCTGATGTTCCGTCTATAAAGCAGTACAAAAGAAAGGCTGCAGGAAGGAGGAAGGAAACGCAGATCCTCCATACAGGAATTCTTCGAATATGGCCGATCCCGTCAAAGGCCATCACAAGAAGCAAACCGATATAAAGAAAAGCAAACCGGTTTGGCAGTCCGTTCTGGATATGAAACCCATGCCAGATATAATTCAGGATATTAAGGGAAAAACTGAATACCAGCAGCGCGCATAAACCAAAATGGGCCAGCCGTTCCCTCAATTTGACCTCCCGGTCAAGCAAGTAAAGCACCGCCAGGAAAACCGTTAAAATTCCGCAGTAGACATTTAATCCCACCTGCGTGCTGGAAATATTTACCGGTTCCAAAAATGCCAAATGGTTCTCCATCAGGTTTTTGAAGCTGTCATAAAATTTGACAGCAGTGGGAAACGTATTTCCCTGCATAGATTCTGATGTAGAAAGCCCCATAAAAGCCGGCACAAGGATCAGCGCTGCCATTCCTCCTGCAAGAAGGGCATACCATGCAAAGGTAAGGCAGCTCTTCCATACTCTCTGCCAGGTGATGGTCTTCCCTGAAATCCAGCGTACCAAAAAGTACAGGCAGGAGAAGATACAGAGCATAAAACCAATATAGTAATTACACCACAGCCCATAAAACAGCGATATGCCAAAGAGCTTTCCGCTTTTCCCTTCCGTGATCCGCTCAATGCCCATCATGATAAGCGGCAGCATGGCAATGCTGTCCAGCCACATAAGGTTAAAATAATATCCAATGATAAAATTGCTCAACGCATAGGCCATGCCGAAGGCTACGGGAAGGTATTTTCTCTGCTCATCCCTCTTATGGAGATACCAGGAAAAGCATCCGCCGCAAAACCCGATCTTAAACAGGATGATAAAATCCATGAAATCACAGACATTCGCCTTGGGCACAAAAGCCAGCAGCAGGTTTAGAGGGCTGGCCATATAGTATGCCAGAGTAGACCAGAAATTATAACCAAGTCCTCCTGAAAATGAAAAGAAAAGTGATTCACCGCCGGAAAGCTTATCCTGCAGATCTGTGTAAAAAGGCAGGTACTGATGAAGCGAATCGATGATCAGTACAGTCTTGTCCCCAAAAGGCCATACTCCAAGGCAGGCAAAACCGATACCTGCCACAAGAACCGAGAGGAAAAAACCTGCGGCAAAAAAACGGCATGATTTATTTTGAAACAATTTTTTCATAATACAATATCCCTTCCAAGATAGAACGAATAAATGATCCTGTCTTTCACATGCAGACCGGTGAGCCGCTCAAGGGCCAAAGCATAATAATCCAGCTGTGCCCTATACTTTTCTACCAGATCCTGCGGTTGTTTTACACGATCTGTTTTATAATCTAAGACGGTAATCTGTCCATCCTCAATAAAATATGCATCAATGATTCCCTGAACCAGCACGGTCTCCTCCGGATCCCACTCACTGCGGATCTCATTTGCAGCCACCCCCAGTACGAAAGGCTGCTCCCGGAACAGCTGTCCCGAGACCGCTGCCTTCTCCATGCGTGCTCCGCTTTTGGTTGCCAAAAATGTATTCACATCCGCAAGCTCCAGCGCCGTGCTTTCTTCACGGGACATTTTACCACAACTTATCAGTTCTTCCAACTGTATTTCCAATTCATCTTTTCTGGAATAATCTAAATTTTCCATAAACGTATGGTAAATGGTTCCTTTTTCCGCCCCGAAAATAGCTTCCTTCCGCTCAATAAATTCCGGGATCAGGGGGATCACAGTCTCTGTGCGGTATAGCTCCTTGGCATCTTCCTCCTCCGGCATATGGGAAAGCTTTTTAAGCTCCGATACGGACAGTTTCCCGATAATATCCCTATCTTTTTCATATGGATAGACAGAGGAAAATACATGGTCCAGATAATCCCTTGTGGCTTCATCGTAACACACCTCGGAAGAAAGGCTCAAAAGCCCGGAAAGCCTTTCTGATTCATCCGCCCTCTCCTGCAGGTCTTCTTGTACCTGCTCTTCTTCTCCTATGATCTCCACGGAAAATTCAGATGAAAATTTTCCGGAGCGGAGCAACGTCGGTGCCACCCAGTCAAGGTAAGTGGACGCCCCAGAAAGCCAGGAATAAGACAATTCTTCTCCCTCCTGCATGGCAGCCGTCCGCCATTTTCCGATCTTATCCTGCGCATCTCCTACAACTCCCGTCAGGATAAGCCTTTCCTTTGCACGGGTCATGGCAACGTAAAGTATCCGCAGCTCCTCCCCCAGGTTTTCAGAAGAAGTCTTTTGCTGAATGGCTCTTTTTAAAAGAGTCGGCTGCTTTACCCTCATTTCTGCATCTACGTAATCACAGGCCATGCCAAATTCCGGATGCATCACCACTTTGCTTCGGGCATCCGACTCATTAAACTGTTTTCCCAACCCGCTGACAAACACGATGGGGAACTCCAGCCCCTTGCTCTTATGGATACTCATGATCCGAACCGTATCATCTCCTTCGGATCCCATGTTGGCTTCCCCGTAATCAACCTCATATTTTTTCAGATTCTCAATATAGCGTACGAAATGGTACAAACCACGGTAGCTGGTTGCTTCATAGGCAATTGCCTTTTCCACCAGCATATCCAGGTTCGCCCGCCTCTGTTCACCGGCAGGAAGGGACTGCGCATATGCCCCATATCCCGTCAAGTCCAGCAGTTCCCAGATCAGAAGATGGACCGGCGTATGGGCAGATTTTCCCCGCAGGTATCCAAAGGTTTTAAAAAAGGCTTCCAGCTTTTTCTTTAACTCCTTATCCGGTCCATTGTCACAGTACGCACGGCAGCAGTCGTAAAAATACCTCTCTGAAGAAAAATTCCGTATCTTCGCCAGTTCTTCATCGCTGATGTTTCCCATAGCACTTCGAAGTACCGCAGCCAGAGGAATGTCTTGCACCGGATTATCTAAAATCTGAAGATAAGAGAGGACGACCCGGATCTCAGTGGCTGAAAAATATCCTTTCTGGGAACCTGTAAAACAGGGAATTCCCATATCGCCCAGCACTTCTCCAAAGGTATCGGCCCATCCGCTGACCGTACGCAGCAAAATAACGATGTCGCCGTACCTCGCTTTTCTGAAACACTCCTCCTCTTTATCCCAGACATACTCCTTTCCTATGATCTCCTGAATCCGCCTGCCCACCAGAAGTGCTTCCTCCCGCTGCTTCTGCCGGCCCTCCTGCGTCTCCAGAAGCAGAAATTCTGTGCGCTTTCCCTTTTCCTGCACGCGAGAAACTGAATCTCTTTCCTGCTTTGCCCCGGAAGATAAAGTAGTGATTTCTACTTCCACTTCTTCAGAGGATGAGGCCGGACCTGCTTTCTCATTTTTTTCAGGGGATGGGGCTGGACCTGCTTTCTCATTTTCTTCAGAGGATGGGGCCGGGGCTGCTTTATAATCAGCGCCGGGATACAAAGCTGCGTCATCGTCGTAAGCGATTCCCCCCAGCCCCTCTGTCATGATCTGCCGGAAAATGAAATTCACTCCATTTAATACTTCTGCACGGCTCCTGAAATTCTTATGCAGGTCGATCCTGCAGGAATCTTCCCCATCCTTCCGGTAAGTTTTATATTTCTCCATAAACAGCTCCGGCCTTGCAAGGCGGAACCTGTAAATACTCTGTTTCACATCACCCACCATGAAAAGATTGTGGGCGCCCTGCCCCTTTCCGCTGACGCTCCTAAGGATCAGCTCCTGCACCAGATTACTGTCCTGATACTCATCGATCATGATCTCCTCAAAAGCTTCCGCGTACTCTCTTGCCGCCGCGGTAGGCACATCTTTGCCATCCTCCCGCTTTACAAGGGCCTGCAGCGCCAGATGCTCCAGATCTCCAAAATCAAGGATGTTTTTTTCCGTCTTCTTTTCGGAAAGGCGATCCATAAAATCCTCTGTCAGCTGCACCAGCATCCGGATCACATTACCGCTTTTGGAAAATTCTTGCTGAAGAATCTCTAAGTCATCATAATAATACTGGATACGCAGAGATGCCAGAGCATCTTTTACACCGTCACGGATCTCCTTTACAAGCAGCTTCTTTTCCTCCGCGATCCCCTCATCTTTTTTATTTCCCAGTCTGGCAAAAGGCTTCATCTCATAGAAAGCCTTCGCAAACTCCTCATAACTGCGGTTCGCACACAGTTCTTCCAAAAGTTCCAGATCTGATTCCAATGCCTTGGTATACGGATACGGCCCATCAGGCTCATTGGCAATTTTTAAAGCCGCACAGATCTGGTATCTTGCATCTGTAAGGATTTTTTTTGTATCCTGAAGGATGTACTCCATCCATGCTGGATCTTCCTCTCCAAATCCCGGTTCCTCCGGGTACATACTGCAGCATCCCTCCAGCCATTCTTTTGGCCAAGGCTGCCCCAGAGCAACATGATAGATCTGAAGGATCGTATCCTGCACAGCCATATCACTTTTCCCGGTGGCAAAGCATTCTAAAAATCCGGAAAACTCCTCTTTTCCACTCTTATATGCCCGGTTCACCGTCTCTTCCACAGCTTCCTGCTCTAGAAGGATCATTTCCCCTTCATCCGCCACTCGGAAAGACGGATCAATCCCCACAGTCTGGAAATGGTTGCGGAGCACATGCAGGCAAAAGCTGTGGATCGTAGTGATCTTCGCATTGTGTACCAGCACAAGCTGCCGCTGAAGGTGGGCGTTGTCCGGTTCCTCCTCCGCACGTTTTTCCAACGCGTCCCGTATCCTTTCCCGCATCTCGGCTGCCGCTGCGTTTGTAAAAGTCACCACGAGAAGGCGGTCAATATCCACAGGCCTTTTTTCGTCTGTGATCAATGCCAGAATACGCGCTACTAATACCGCCGTCTTACCGGATCCGGCAGCTGCGGAGACAAGGATATCACAGTTTCTCGTATCAATCACTTTTTTCTGTTCTTCTGTCCATGTTACTGCCATACATACCTCCGTCTATCATTCTGATTCTCATTTTGCGCCTGTCATATCTCTGCCCTTGAAACTTATTGCCCCTTTGCCGCCGACCATATCTTTGTTCATGATACTTATTTTCCCTTTGCCCCGACCATATCTTTGTTCATGATACTTATTTTCCCTTTGCCGCCGACCATATCTCTATCCTTGTAACTTATTGTAGCTTTACCTCTGTTTTTTGCGCATTGTCTTCCGCCTCTCGGCAGATTCTTTCCCACACTTCTGATTTTGACAAATTTTCTGCCCGGTTTGGACACATGCCCGGTATCTTTTTGTCAAAACCACATACATCAGTGTAAGCACAGTAATCACAGGCACACTTCGTTTTATCTGCAAAGGGACGTGCCTCGATCACACCGTCTAAAATCTGTCCTGCCATTTTTTCCATCTTTCCGGATACGAAAGAGGAAAGCTGCCGGAACTGTTCTGTAGTTACTGCGCTCGAAGCAGCTTTCAATGTTCCGTCCTTTTTCATGCCGGCTGGGATCACCAAAGAATCACTGCCCAGGTTCCGGTCCAGCATCTTGAGGATGTGTTCATCACTGTTTAAGATTCCATCGGGCCGCAGTTTCCTCAGGAGCTTCTGCTGCATTTCCTTCTCCTGAAGGTCACCATCCTTTTCCAGAATAGGGTCGTCGAAATGGTAATAAAAAATACCTGCCGGGACCACTTCCTTTTCTTTGTGCAACTTTCGCTCCATTTCCAGAGCCGCATTTAAATACACTACCAGCTGCAGCTGCAACCCGTAATAAAGAGATACGGGGTCAAATTTCGTGCTTCCGGATTTATAATCAATGATTTTTACGTAAATCACATCTTCCTCTGATGCCGTATCAATCCTATCGACCCTTCCCTGCAGGCGCAATTTTCCTTGTTCGCCGAGCTTTACATTGACTGATTCCAGATTCCCCGCATCTGCAAAAGTTACCTCAAACCCTGTGGGCTGGAAGTCCCCTGCTTTCAGCTGCTCATCCAAAGCCCAGATGGTACGGCACAGGATCCTTTTGATCCGCCGGATGGTGTACTCCTGTCTGGCATTATCATGCAGTATGCCCGCCCCATATTCCCGGGAGACAGTATCCACACATTCCTCCATCAGTGAGATTTTTTCTTTTCCGTCGATCTCATCCCACTTCTGTCCCCGTCCCATTAACTGCCGTGAAAACAGTTCCATGGCCCGGTGGAAGATTACGCCCAGATCAGCCGCCTTTACTCCATAGGTCTCCCGCTCCGTCAGGTGGAGGCCATACATGGCAAAATGGGCAAAGGCACAGGATGCAAACTGCTCCAGCCGTGTCACACTGCTGGTCATTACTTCCCCATACAACTCTTTTGAAGTCTCATACGTAAGCTGCCCGTGAAGCCCGCGGATAAAAGCAGCCCGCAGCAGCTCCTGCACCCTGTCACGGTAATCCTCATCCCGCAGGTATGTCGCATAC
Organism: Lachnospiraceae bacterium; assembly: GCA_022776305.1. Taxonomy (GTDB): domain Bacteria; phylum Bacillota; class Clostridia; order Lachnospirales; family Lachnospiraceae; genus Choladousia. Next base: position 4,507 of record JALFIB010000142.1, on the reverse strand, counting down.
AATTCTATCCAATCAGCGCTGGCCTTTCCTTCCCTTACGCGGCTCATTTCTTTTGTAAAGTAGAGCATTCCATTCTTTTTTGAAGTGATCTGGCCCACCGCGGTCCCGCTCTCCTTCTCTTTTACCACGGTAATCTTGGGAAACAGCTTTTCAATGGCGGATACAAGGTAAGAAGGCCTCATTGCCGTCCCGTCACCACTGCTTGCACACCAAGACAAGTAAAGGTGGCTGCTTGGCTTTGTTAAGTTCTGGTAAAGATAAAACCTTTGGATATAGCTGTTTTCCCGCGCAGAAGGTGCCAGCTCGATCCCAGTCTCAGTGAGGATCTCGCGCTCCATATCAGAAACGATCCCTCCTCCGTCTCCCCGTGCCGGAACCCATCCGTCATTTAATCCAAGGAAAAAAAGTACTTTTACGTGTGCCAGTCTGGAACGTTCAATATCCCCCACCTGCACCTGGTCAATTCCCGGAGGGATCATACCCACCCTCGCGTCTGCAAAACCTGCATCCAAAATTTCGGCAAATTCCTGCCCACTCACTTCTTCCTCTCCAAGCAAGTCTACCATTTCGTCCAGAAGAGCAATCAAAATACTATAAATCTGGCTGTACTCCCGTGCTTCCTCCCGGGAGCCCTCCTGCATCAGGGCCATCTCCCTGTCTTTTAGCTGCTGCTGGACCATGCAATCCCTTAAAAGTTCATAAAGTGCATCCGCATAATACACGAGGGGTTTACCCTTTTCCCGCATCTTCTTTGCAAAAGGCAGGATGTTTTCCAACGCTTTTATCCTGTATTCGTTGCAGCAGACCAGCTCTTCCGGCTCCATCCGCCCCGGAAGATACGTCCATTCCTTCTCCCACATGCTATGTCCGCGGATGCCTGCCGCCAACACATAATTTTCCAACCTGTCGATCTCATCATATCCAAGTCCCGCCATGCCTGTGCGCAAAAAACGGAATATACTTTCATAAGAGAAATCCTTTTCTGCCACCTGAAGTGCTCCGCGGATAAATTCCAAACAAGGATTCAGCAAAATATGGCGTGTCTCATCTAAGAACGCCGGGACTTCATACATAGGAAATATTTTTTTCACGTAGTGATCATAGGCGCTCATATTTCCTGTGATCACAGCAATCTCATGGTACCGATACCCCTCTTCCCTCACTAGACGGCTGATAGTCCTTGCCGCAAAATGTACCTCTTCTGCCGGATTTGGCAGTACATGCATGGAGATTTCTTTCGGTTCCCCTTGAAAAGCCCTGCGCTTTTTCCGGAAAAGGTTCTGCTCCAGATGGTACAAGGCTTCTGCCTTCTCAAACCGCGGCAGTCCTTCCTTCCCCAAGATCACAGGCTCCTCGATCATCTCTGCCGATTCCTCTTCTACTTCTCCTATTGCTTCATCTGCCGGTTCCTCTTCTACTTTTCCTATCGCTTCATCTGCCGGTTCCTTTTCTACTTCTCCTATCGCTTCATCTGCCGGTTCCTCTTTCCGGAATTTTCTCCGTGCGCCTGCCCTCATTGCCGCATCGCTCACATTTCTGATCATCTTTTTGCTGACGACAAACAGCTCATATTCCTGCGCTGCCCCGAAAAAATTCTCCCGTATATCAATGGTCGCAGTCATCCAGATTTTCGGACAGATGGCAAAGAGTTCTTCCAAAACATTCATCTGGGCCGGGGTAAACCCTGCGAATCCGTCAAAAGCCAATACGCTGTTTTTCAAAAGCTTCGATCTGCCTGCGACCTGACACAGCACATCCAGCAGCTCCTCCGGTTTCATAAAGCGCTCCCTCTGGTACTCCGTAAAAGCCCGGTACAGCAATCGGATATCCGACAGTTTCGTATAAAGCAGCGGCCTGTTTTTCACAAACTCCATCATTTCCTCTATGTCGTCATCTGTGATCTCATACTGCATCAGCTCCGACAAAATGGATTTCACCTCAGAGACGTACCCCGGGCGGTTCATGCGGCTGCCCAGCACCTGCAGGTTTTCCTTTTGTTCAATGGCAACTTTGCGGAGCATCAAATTTTTTCCGGTCTCAGTGAGCACAGTCCGCCTGTCTGCCCCTACCTCCTCGAAAATCCGGTGTGCCAGCCTGCGGAAACTTAAAACATCTATATTCATGATCCCGTGGTCCGGATGCATCGTGACCAGATCCTTCTGGGTCTGCATGGTAAATTGCTCCGGCACGATCACCATATAACTGCCAGCCGGATTTTTCCGGGATTCTTCTATTATTTTTTCCAATATAAAATGGGATTTCCCGCTCCCGGAGTTCCCGAAAATAAATTGAAGAGACATGGATCCTCCTTAAAAGAAAAGTTGACAGCTTTCTCTTTTCTATGTTATCTTACTTACAAAGGAATTTGTTTACACCGTACAGCCTATGGCTCAAGCGGCTTGCACGTTCCTTTTTTTATATGTGACATGCTCCCACCACTTAACTTTGTTTGAAGTGGTGGCTTCTTACTCAATGCCCCTAATGGGGCAAGTATCAATAAGCTATCCCCGCCTGCCCAGCGGTTCGATTTTTTGCCCGGAAACGGGCATTACAATTATATTTTGTCCAGATATGGACATGAATTCAGTCTGGATACAGACATATTTTATGCAGAGAGCAGACGCAATGCTTCTTCCCTGATATTAATCGCCGCATTCACGTCCCTGTCGTTCGTGTAACCACACTCACATCGATATACCCTCTCTGACAATGGTAATACCTGTTTGACCTTTCCACATTTACTGCACCTTTTACTGGATGGAAAGAACCTGTCCACCTTTACAAGCTGTCCTCCACGGTCTTCCAGCTTATAACCGAGCATGTTCAGCAACATTCCATAACCGTTGTCCGCAACGCTCTTCCCAAAATTCAGACACCTGCCCATTGCATCTTTGATTTTTCTTTTCATTACTTCTGCCGAATATGTCTGATCCCATGCCGGATAAAACAGCTTTACATTATCTCCTCTGTTATCTCCTTATGCCGCCAATGCATTTGCATTAACCTGCTCTATAACTCGCATAATTCCCCTCCAAACTGTCAAATCCGTAAATACTTCCACTATACTACCTTGGTCTGTGAATGGTGTTTCCTGAAGCACAGATAAATCCTTCATCATTCCATTGTGAACGATGAATTCTATAATCTGATTGACAAAATATATCTGTCTGCTGTCCAAATTGGTTTCATCCAGATAGTCTGCAAAAGCTGCCTTAGCTGCAGCCATGTCAAGACCGACGATTTCCCGAACAAACTCACCAAGGGGCTTATTTCCGTATTCCGCTTCATAGTCTTGCTGTGTACCAATCTCACTCCACAATATGAAAAAAAACTAGAGATATTTCTTCTTACATTGTCAATAGTTACATTTGAGCAATCATTACGCTTTTGATAATTTGCCAGATATGATCTTATTTCCTCCGTAGTAATTTTTCGCACTTCTGTATCTATTTGAGTAAACATATGAGCAACTGTCACTCTATAATACTGAAGAGTTCTATCTGAGCATCCTTCTACCCGCTTGGCCGCCAAAAACATTTCTAAAAAATCTTTATTAGAGATATTTGTTTTCACGGCTTCATTTTCTGCAAATGTTTTAATAATTACCTCTTGTAATTTTTTCATCTGAGCAATCGATAAATACTCCGACATCTCGTTTAATACAGCTACAATTTTTTCTTGCATATTGGTACACTCCTTCCAGAATATACCGACATCCTTCCCCACTAATTTTCAAAAATTATAACATTTTATTCTCTTTATAACACTCGTAAATATATGATGGGTTTTCATAATATACACTGCTATTATAATCATCTATCTTCGGACTAATAAATGAATTATAAACTTCTATCAGGGCATCTATTACACTAATACGCTCTTTTTCAGATACCTGCTTAATCAGCCTTTTGTATACCTTTCCAATGTCCCAATGTGATGGAATACTGAAACAGCAGTCCCCAACATTATCAAATATGCCATTTTGGATTTGAGATTCTTCGATAAAATCATCACTGACTCTATCCAAATTGTCACAATGATACACATCAGCTAATTCATATATTTTCTCTAGTCGTTTTTTCCCCAGTTTATTTACCACATATGAACGAGTATTTTTTGTCTTTCTGGCCATATAATCGATTAATCCACAAGTAAAAAACAAATCATTGTCTTTAACCTTTTCCCGTCCTTCCGAATTCACTTCTATCCAACCTCCTCACAGCCACGATATTTCAGACATTTCAACGCCTCGTTTGTACAGAAATTAATCTGATGAGTAGGATATTTGAATTTTGCCAGAACCCAAAACTGTTCCCGCGTTATGATTCCATCTACAAAATCTGAAATGTAATTGTAAATCTGGTCATCCGCCATTGCACCAATGACAATATCAAATTGATGTGGCTTTCCACTTCTGCAATCAACAATGAAATCTAACCACTCATCTGTCATCTCTTTGAATTCTTTTATTTTCATAGAAGGATCAAGTTTCACATCATAAATAGAT
>JALFIB010000104.1 GCA_022776305.1 Lachnospiraceae bacterium | reverse complement strand
CATGCCGCGCCCAAATGCAAAATAAGTGGGGCTGTAAAATGTAAAATTATCCATAGCATTTATCTCTCCTTTACGATTCTTATCCAGTTGTTCTTATTATAAAACAATTTTGGCAAAAGGTAAATGAATATTGCAAAAAGGAAAGCGAATGCTCGCTTGTTTTTTCTGATTTTGGATGTTATAATGTTTTATACGGTTTTTGCCGAATGTACATGGAGGTTATTATGCGGGACAACGAATCATCTGAAAACTATCTGGAAACCATATTGATCTTAAGCAAACGTCTTCCTGTCGTTCGTTCTGTTGATGTTGCCGAAGAGCTGTCCGTTACGAAACCAAGCGTCAGCGTAGCGATGAAGAAGCTGCGTGAGAATGACTGCATTGTTGTATCAAAAGCAGGCTTCATCACACTGACGGAGAAAGGGCTTGAAATTGCTTCTTCCATTTATGAGCGTCATACTTTTATATCAAACTGGCTGATCTCCCTTGGAGTTTCAGAAAAAACTGCGGTTGACGACGCCTGCCGGATGGAACATTACATAAGTAAAGAAAGCTTTGACGCAATGAAGCGCTATATCGAAACAAATACACAATAAGTATCATAATAATGGGAATTGCAGCGCGCAATTCCCATTCTTTATGTCAAATCAAAGAGAGGCTGTTCTTTCAATTTGCCTTATCAGAGAGAAAAACCATTCTTTTGCCTTATCAGAGGAATCCTCTATGTTACGGAAGCAGCCCTCTTACCATATCCCGGTCAAATACCACGGATTCTACATGGTTCACCTCGATCTGGTACAGTGCATTGGCCGCAAGATGCTCTGCAGCCTGCTCCAGATCCCTGATCCCGCTGGTATCTTTATAGATCTCCATCACTTCTTCCAATCCGTCATCGGTCAGCGAGCACTCATTTTCCCGCATTCCGATCCGTTTCATCACCTTCGGAAGGGCATACCTTGAAAATATGATCTTCTTTTCTTCCCGCGTGTAATCCGGAATCTCTATCACCGCAAAACGCGACATCAAAGGAGCACTGATCCGGTCCTTCTCATTTGCCGTAGCAATAGGGTAAACTCCCACCGTAGGGATCATGCATTCTATGTAATTATCTGTAAACCCAAGATTATCCAGAAGCGTCAGGAGAACGTCTGCCGGATTACCGTTGCCTTTTCCGGAAGCAGCCTTATCCAGCTCATTGATAATAAAAACAAGGTTCGACTCTCCCGCCATGGAAAATGCTTCCATGATAATGCCCGGCTTTGCGTTGGCATAGATTCTGGAACTTCCCGTCAGCTGTTCCGGATCATTGATAGAGCTCATATCCAACGTAGTCCAAGGCAGCTTTAAGATACGGGCCACCGCGTAGGCGATCTGGGACTTACCGGTACCTGCAGGGCCGATGAGCAAAAGCCCGTATGCCGGTAAGGTATGTGTCCTGTTGATCTGGATGATCGTTTCGATGATCCTCTGTTTTACCTTCTCCATCCCATAAAGCTCTTCGTCTAAAATCCGGCGCGCTTCTTCAATATCTATGGTTTCAAAATAATTACTCTTCCACTGGACATTCATCATAATGGAAAGGGCTCTCTGGGCATGGCGGCGCTCTTCTGGTGATACTTCATGGGAGCGGGTCACAGCAAGGTTCCTTCTTGCCCAGAGGCGGATATTGTCCGGCAAGGTCCTTCCCGCACAGTTGATAAAATCTGTGATGCTCTGGATACTGGTAAGCTTCATGCTGTCGCCTGACTCTTCCTTGTCCTCGTCCTCCGCCTCCTCAGAAGGGGCATCACTGGCCAAAAGCCGTTCGATCATAAACTGCAGAAAACCGTCTTCTGCCGAAAGCTTTCCCGTACCACCAAGAGCGATCTCACGGATCTTGTACACCGCATATCCATCCTCCCGGTCTGCCCCGGAAAGGCGGACATTGATATGGTTCTCACCAAGCCATTTCAGCAAACTTACAAAACGTGCATCAATCTGAAGGATATCTGCACTGACTACCCCCGACTCATCCTTTGCCTCAAAAGACGTCCGTTTCGCCGGATTCACAAACACACCACAGGTATGGTGTTTCAGTTTCTTGTCTTTATTATCCAAAACGAGAATGGGCTGCTGCGGGGAAGTCTCGGATTTATTTGTGCGGAAAACGGTATAAGTACATTGGGAAACCTTTGCGTCTTCCGGTGAGTTTTTAAAGTCAAATACTGGCATAAAAGGTCCTCCTGTTTTTCTGCAATTTTCAATCAGTTTAACACAAAATATTCTTCCGCACAATAAAGACACAGAAAAAAGGCTGCCGCAGAATTATACTGCAACAGCCTTATCCTTTAGGATTTTTATTGCCCCTTTGTTTTAGCAGGTTGCACCGCCCTGAACGTTTTTCTCCAAAACTGCGTTCTTATCGATGCTGCCGCTGATCAGCTTATCATTGACGTAGTCAAAGCCCAGTCTGTTTACTGTATCTGCAAAACGCTCTCCGGAAATTCCCTCATCACGGAACAGGAGGATTGCTTTTTCTACTACGTCCATAACTTCCTCTTCGCTTGTAAAGATCTTTGTCAGAGGAGTGCCGTGAGCCACTTTTTTGCCCCAGCGTCCGCCGATATATACCTTGTAGCCATTCAGGTACTCTTCCAGCGCTCCGAACGGGCATCTGCCCTTGCAGCGTCCACAGTTGTTACATTCCTTCGGATCGATCTGGATCTTGCCGTCTACTACTTTTGCAACCTTCACCGGACAATTCTTTTCTACCTGACAGTTCTTGCAGCCGCGGCATTTTGCATAATCTACCATCGGCACTCTCTGTCCGATAATTCCAAGGTCATTCAGGTCCGGTTTCACGCAGTTATTCGGGCAGCCTCCCACTGCGATCTTGAATTTATGCGGCAGTGTCACGCCGTGATATCCCAAATAGAAACGTTCATGAATCTTCTCACTGAGATCAAAGGTATCGATCAGGCCATACTGGCAGGTGGTACCTTTACAGGAAACTACCGGACGTACCAAGCTTCCTGTACCGCCGGTCAGCAGCCCGTATCCGCTGAGGAATTCGATCACTGCATCAATGTCATCATATTTCACACCCTGGATCTCCATCGTAAGTCGTGAAGTCATAGTCACTTCACCGCTTCCGAATTTCTCAGCAGCCTCTGCAATGGCACGGTGCTCAGCGGCTGTGATCCGTCCGTTTCTGGTGATGACACGCACGTTGAAAATATCATCATAACGTTTATCCTGCAGGCATCCGAGGCCCTTTACACGTTTGATCTCGGCAGCACTGAGTTTTCCTTCGCTGCGCGGTACTTTTACATTGTTCACAAATACACCGCCTTCCAAAACCTTTGTATTGGTATAGCCGTATGCTTTCAGGCGGTTCTGAAGGAAATATCCTCTCTTGCCTTTTGCACAGACTAACAGAAGCTTTTCATCTTTTTCAAAACCGTCCAGCGGACCTGTCACTTTTGTCAGGTCAACCCATGTAGCACCGGGGATGGAAGCTGATGGCTGAGCGTCGATCACTTTGTATCCTTTGGCTGCACCTGCCGCATATTCTGCCGGAGTAAAGCTTTCCAGTTCACCTGCAAGCTTGTTTTCCAAAACACAGCATGCCTGTACGAAAGGATGGATCGCTGTAGAAAATGGCGGAGCATAAGAGTAATCTAATGTATCGAAATCTTCAACCTTGGCGCCCATAGCAATACCTGTCACTGCAATGTCTGTCATTTTATCCACTGCACCGGCACCTACCACTTGAAGCCCAAGGAGTTTGTGGCTTTCTTTATCTGCTATCAGCTTTGTGACAAAAGTGGAAGCTCCCGGATAATAATGGGCTTTATCATCACTTACCATCGTCACAGAGATCGGATCAAAACCTGCACCTTTCGCCTGCTCTTCGGTCAGTCCTGTACGTCCGGCATTGAGGTCATCAGCCAGTTTCACAACGCCTGTACCCAGGCAGCCGCCATATACAGCTTCCCCACCGGTAAGGTTTTTCGCAAGGCATCTTCCTGTGATATTTGCTGTAGAACCCATTGCAGACCACTGGCTCTTTCCCGTGATCTTATTGTAAACCTGTGCGCAGTCGCCTACTGCATAAATATCCGGAAGATTTGTCTTCTGGTACTTGTCCACCACGATCGTACCGCGGTTCATTTCAATACCTGAACCATCCAAAAATCCTGTGGCCGGACGGACACCGATGGCCAGAACCACAAGGTCACCCTCAAATGTGCCGATGCTGGTACGGATACCGGACGCTTTCCCTTCACCTAAAATTTCTTCCAGTGCTGCACCTGTGACAATGCGCAGCCCTCTCTTCTGGAGCTGGCGGCGGATATAGTCAGCAATCTCTGCATCAAAAAGGTTTGGCATTACCTGTCCTGCCATGTCAGCCACTGTAACCTTCAGGCCTTTTGCCATAAGGTTTTCTGCAATCTCAAGTCCGATAAAGCCACCGCCGACTACTACGGCACTGCGGCAGCCCTCTGCTTCCGCATAAGCGCGGAGATTTATAGCATCATCAGGAGTGCGCATGGTAAATACGCCGGCAAGGTCTTTTCCCTGCACATCCGGAACGAAAGGCACTGCACCTGTAGCAATGATCAGTTTGTCATAAGTATCTGTTTCACCATTTGCAAAGCGAACTGTTTTCGCAGCCACATCCACCCCAACGGCTTCCATTTCTGTACGCACCTTTGCTCCTGTCAATGCGGAAAACTTTTCCGGCGTATTGACGATCAGGCCATCGCGGGAGGGGATCCCACCGCCAACATAGTAAGGCAGTCCACAGCCTGCATAAGAAATATCTTTTCCTTTTGTGTAAATGCATACTTCAGCGCTGCGATCCTGACGCATAATCTTTGCCGCTGCTTTCGTGCCTGCGGCAACGCCGCCAATTACGATACATTTCATAATGCTTCACTCCTTCGTTTTTTCTCCTCTTGTGGGGATTTTTTCCTTCTCATCGGCTTGATTATAATATGGTTTTTTGATAAAATCAATTTATTATTTTTTATCATATAATAAATTTATTTTATGAGGTAAGCCATATGCTTGACCACAGGATTGAAACCTTCATGGCAGTCTGTGAACTGATGAACTACCGTAAAGCAGCCGACCTGCTCCACATCACCCAACCGGCGGTGACACAGCATATCCAGTTTCTGGAGAACGAATACGGCTGCCGCCTTTTCCTATATGAAAACAGAAAACTGACCAAAACTCCGGAGGCCTGCCTTTTGGAGGACCATATCCGTGCCATCTGGCAGCGGGAATTATCCCTGCGGCAAAAATTAAAAAGCAGTGACATCCGCGAACTTAAGATCGGGGCCACCAAGACCATCGGGGATTATGTGATCACCGACCAGATCCACCACTACCTTTCCCAGCCGGACACAGCATTCACTTTGATCGTGGACAATACAGAGCATCTTTTAAGCCTGCTGGAACAGAATAAACTGGATTACGCCATCATAGAGGGATACTTTGACAAGAAACGATTTGACAGCCATCTCTTCCGAAAAGAGCCCTTCGTAGGGATCTGCCGGAAGGGCCACCCCTTTGCAGGTAGGAAAGTGACCATCCAAGAGCTGCTTACTGAAACTATCATACACCGTGAGGAAGGCTCCGGCACCCGCGCCATTCTGGAAGAAAAGTTACTGGGTTACAATGAATCCCTGCTGCGTTTCCGCCGCCATATCTGTATCTCCAGTTTCAAACTGATCCTTGATCTGGTAAAAGCCGGATACGGCGTTTCTTTCGTATATGATATTCTCGCCAAAAGCGACCCGGACATCTCCAGTTTCACTATTGAAGGAGAGCCTATTATACGTGAATTCAATATCGTATACTTAAAGTATGCAGATGTACAGGAAAAGATCGACTGGTTTCTAAAAGATTAACTGATCCCCAAAAGAATAGCGGATTCTTAAGAAATCAACGTACGTTTCCTCTAGATTCATTGCGAAACAAAACGAATGGGTTCGTATTGCCATCCTTTTCGAATAGAACAGAATTTTATTTTCCTCCAAAATAACGTAGAAAAAAACTCTTGGATATGTTAAATTGTATAGAAAGGAAAACAGAACGAAAAACTATATTTTCATTGATGTTAAGTTCAATGTAGAATAGGAGGAAACATGAACGCAAAATACCAGATTGACACAAAGGAAAACAAAGAATTTTTAAAAGAGGTCCGGGACGGGCTGCTGCGCTTCGGCCATAAGTTCCCAGCTCCCGACGGCTCTGCTTATTATATGGGAGACGATGGAACTCCCATGGCTGACCGTCCGAGGGAGACATACTGCACCAGCCGTATGGTACACGTTTACAGCATCGGTTCTTTCCTTGGACACGAGGGAAGTGAAGCTCTTGCAGATGCTGCCCTGAAAGGATTGCAGGGAGCCCTGCGCGATAAAGAGCACGGCGGATGGTATTCCGGATTGACTGCTGACGGCGGCATTCTTCCAAACAAGCTGTGCTACGCCCACGCTTTTGTCATCCTGGCTGCCACATCCGGTCTTTTAGCCGGACGCCCCGGGGCGAAAGAGCTTCTGGATGACGCCCTTGAGGCGTACGACCGCTTCTTCTGGAATGAAGAAGAAGGACTGTCCTGTGATACATGGAATACTGAATTTACACAGCTGGACGATTACCGCGGATTGAACGCAAATATGCATACCGTTGAAGCTTTTCTGGCCGTTGCCGATGTTGCCGGTCTGGAGGAGTACCGTGTAAGATGCGGCCGTATCATCGACCATGTGCTGGGCTGGGCTTCCAACAATAAGTGGCGGATCCCGGAGCACTTCAGCAAAGACTGGGTTGCTGATCTGGAATGCAACAAAGAACGCCCGGATGATCCCTTCAAGCCTTACGGCGCAACACCGGGACACGGAATGGAATGGTCCAGACTGATCACACAGTGGGCACTTTCCACTTTCAAAGATAACCTCTCAGCCGCTGCTCCTTACATTGAAGCTGCTGAAAACCTGTTTAACAGGGCTGTTGCCGACGGCTGGAACGCAGATGGTGCTCCGGGTGTTGTATACACCACCGGATGGGATGGAAAGCCTGTGGTCCATGACAGGATGCACTGGACTCTGGCTGAAGCAATCAACACTTCTGCCGTTCTCTTCCATGTAACCGGGAAGATAAAATTCGCAGAAGACTATGCACAGTTTATGCAGTATCTGGATGAAACTGTCCTGGATCACGTAAATGGTTCCTGGTACCACCAGCTGGATCAGGAGAACCATGTCCTTGGCACCGTATGGCCGGGCAAACCGGATCTCTACCATGCCCTGCAGGCTACCCTGATCCCTTACAGTGCTCCGGACCTTTCTATCGCAGTGGCTGTAAAAAATGAGATGCAGTCTAAATGAGGATTCTTATAAAAACAGCCATTTTCGAATAAAATAGCCTCATAACACACAGAGACGAGATACCTTTTCGTATCTCGTCTCTTTCTGTCATTTCTTTTCTCTAATGTAAGAATCCACCTGTACCATCACATTCCTCAGAGTATCCAGATCTACCATCACATCCCCCGTCTCCAGAGAATGGTTTGCGTCCTCAGTGACAAAAAGGGGAATGCCAAGCATTTTACATCCACTGACTATATCTTCTGTCTTTGCCCAAGGATCTGATGTCCCGTGGAAAGCGATCCCTTCTTTTCCTGCAAACTGGAAGGTCTCTGCAAGAGGGGTGAATAAAATATTCTTCACCTGCAGATGATGTTTCCCTGCATATGCAGATGAGACGATGGTCCCCACACTTTTTGAAATGAATAAGATGCTCTCATACTGCTCCCAGCGGATCTCTTTTAAAATTTCCTCTGCCTGCTCCAGTGCGTTGTAAAAAGACTGTTCCATCTTTTCTTTATTTCCTTTCACACCGGAAGGAAAATTCCCATATGGGACCGGCACTACTTGATACCCCTTTTTCGCGGCAAGTTTTCCCGCATAATACAGAAGCGGTTTGTCGCAAGTATATCCGATCCCCGGAAACAGCACCGCGATCCCACCGTTTTTTTCTTTACCGTCCATATGCGAATGCTCCTTAATATCCGATGGCTTCCAGAATCCGGTCTATGGTCCGGGCATTTGCCAAAGTAAATTCTGCAGTCACCGCCGGTTTTTCACCTTCTGTAATGCATCTTCCTAACTGCTCAACCTCAAGACGGTAATTCTGCGGTACCTCCACGACTTTCCTTATCTCATTTCCACAGAGATCCGTAATCACATAGCCAAGCTCCCCTTTTCCGTTAAAAATAAAGGGATCGCCTTTGATGGAGCCTTTCGTCCCCTGTATCTCAAAGCGGTCAATACGGAGGTCTTTATTTGTAGCCAGCTGCATACCACAGGTAAACGATGCTTTTGCCCCATTTTCATATTCCATCAAAACAGAAGTGACTTTATCGATACCCTGCGAAGAAAAGCTTGCCACCGCCTGTACTTTTACCGGCTCCTCGCCTATCATGCGCTGGATCAGGCTGGTATTGTATACCCCAAGATCATAAGTTGCCCCTCCAAGTGTCTCTTTGCGCATACGGATATTACTCAGGTCATAATCTGAAGTTATGAATGCTGATTCCATATACAGGATGTCGCCGATGACACCTTTCTCTATCTCTTCTCTTACCGCAGCAATATAGGGGCTGTGCTGGTAAGCAAAGGCTTCCATCAAAAAGACGCCGTTTTCCTTTGCAGTGTCAATCATCTCCTGCGCCTGTGCGGCAGTAGGCGCCATAGGCTTTTCACAAAGCACATGTTTCTTGTGCTGCAGCGCTTTGATGGTCCATTCGTAATGCATCGTATTTGGCAGTGGGATGTAGACTGCCTCGATCTCACCATCCTCTAAAAGCTCTTCATAACTTGTATAAACCTTCTGAAATCCGTACGTTTCTTTAAAACGCTCTGCTTTTTCTTTGCTTCTGCCTGCAATGGCATACAATTCACAGTTTTCTGCTTCCAGCATTCCCGGAATGGTATCTCTCTCGCAGATCATTGCCGTACCCAAAACGCCCCATTTTACTTTTCGCATATTTTTCCTCCTTTATCTGTGCAGATTCTTTTTTACAAAAATGTTCCACTTGATCCCTATAAGATTTTCTCAGGATCGCTGTCTTACCTTTATTGTAAACGAAAAACCACACATTTGGCAAAACATATTTCAAGTTTCAAATCCAGCTTTCTCAAACCTGTTACATTTTTCTTATTTTTGTATCATATATGCATCTTGTTGAATCGGCTTTCATGTGGTACAGTTGTACCATATTATTTTGTCAACGATAAGGAGAGATTTATGAAGACAGCCGTACTAACAGATACAAACAGCGGAATCACCGTAGCAGAAGGTGAAAAACTCGGTATATATGTACTGCCTATGCCTGTCATTGTTCAGGATCACTGTTATCTGGAGGGTGTAGATATTACAAACGAACAATTATACAAAGCAATGATATCCGATCAGGAAGTATCCTCCTCCCAGCCATCTCCCGGGGAAGTTATGGCCTTATGGGACCGCGTTTTTAAAGACGGATATGATGAGATCGTTTATATCCCTATGTCCAGCGGTCTGAGCGGTTCCTGCCACAGTGCAGCCCAGCTTGCCGAGGACTACGACGGAAAAGTATACGTCGTTGACAACCATAGGATTTCCGTTACCTTGATGGAGTCTGTCTTAGACGGAAAAGCATTGGCCAAACAGGGAAAATCCGCCTGTGAGATCAAAAAAATCCTGGAAGAACAGTCTTATCAGGCTAGTATCTATGTGGCAGTTGACTCCCTGAAATATTTGAAAAAAAGCGGACGAATCACCGCTTCTGCCGCTGCTATCGCAAATATGTTCAGCATCAAACCTGTTCTCTCCATCCAAGGTGAAAAGCTTGATCTTTTTGCAAAAGTCCGCGGTTTGAAACAGAGTGAGAAAAAAATGATCGAAGCTTTGAAAGCAGATCTGCAAACACGTTTCGCAGACGTTCCGAAGGAGCGCATCCGGATCGCTACCGCCGGAACCTTTGAGGATGAAGAAGACAGCCGGAAATGGCAGGCGTATGTGCAATCAGCCTTTCCGGAAGCCGACGTGTATTACGTTCCTTTATCCTGCAGCATTGCCTGCCATGTAGGTGTAAACGCTGTCGGGGTCGGTGCTACCGTAATTCTGGAACGATAAGGATAATAAAAGAAAAGTAAAAAACAGGGCCCGGATGTATGCAGGTGTTTGCACGTATCCGGGCTCTTTTTAGGGGATAAACTATGAATATTACCTTTTTTGTCTATATTTTATTCTTTCCATCTTTTTCCTTTTACAGCGCTTTTCTGTAAATATCTGCAATCTCTTCCTGTGTAAATACTACCGGGTTGTTTGCAACGGATGCAGCAGAAACTTTCATGCAGTTTTCTGCCATCCACGGCACATCATCCTCAGAAAGCCCAAGCTGTGAAAGTGTTACGCTGAGGTCAAGCTTTTCCAGAAGCGCTTTTACCTGCTGTGCACAGTCAGCTGCACAAGTGCCGCCCAGAATCTTGGAGATACGACCAAACTTATACTCATCACCCTTATAAGAAGCTTCAATAATCGTAGGAGTCAAAGCCGCAAGTCCATGGCCATGGACAATATTCTTAAGTCCTGACGCCGGATGCTCCATGCCGTGGGCTAATGTAACGCCGGCCTGATTGATCACCATACCTCCGATAGTGCTTGCAATGGTGATCTTTTCCCATTTTTCCACATCCTCAGAGCCGTTGTACAGGTCTACAAGGCTGCCCGCAGTCAGCTCCATGGCGTACAGCGCAAGGGCATCCGTAAAAGGCTGTGAGATCTTGGAAGTATACGCCTCCATACTGTGGCAGAGGGCATCAAACCCAACAGAAGCGAGGACTTTTTTCGGCATCGTCATCATACACTCCGGATCCACAATGGATGCTTTCGCGATAATGGCATTGCAGCGAAGAGATTTTTTGTCCCCGTTGTCCGGGTTTGTCAGAACTGCGAATCCATTTCCCTCTGACCCTGTACCGCAGGTAGTTGGGATCAGGACAAGAGGAAGGGCTTTCTCACTCTTTTTCTTATTAAAAATATAATCATTGATATCACCGTCATTGACTGACAAAAATGCGATTGCTTTTGCACAGTCCATGATGCTGCCTCCGCCGATGGCAACTACTACGTCACAGCCTTCTTCCTTTGCAAATGCTGCGCCTTCAATGGCTGTGGTGGTGAGAGGATTCTGTGTCACTTTATCGAACAGAGCACTTTCCATCCCCATGGATGATAAGCTGTCCTTTACTTTATCATATAAGCCGGATTTTTTCGCACTTGATCTTCCTGTCACGATCAGGGCCTTTTTTCCGTAGGGTTTCGCGATCTCCCCCACTTCCTTTACTTTTCCGCAGCCAAATACCACATTGACCGGTAAATAATAATTGAAATTCATTTTTTTCATCTCCTCTATAAATACTGCATTCGAATTTTATTCGAAGTGGACGGTTCTCTGGGACAAGATCTTATTGATGGCCGCATCAATAGCTACATCGAGGGCAGCAGAGATCTCTTCATCACTGGACTGAAGTGCCACTGCATCTTCGTCTGAGATGATATCCACAAGGATACCGAATTTTTCTTTGTATTTGCTCCTGCATACCACGCAGAATACCGCACCCAGGGCGCACCAGCCTCCTGCCATGAGCCATTCCTGCCATACTAAAGCTGCTCCGGAACCCGGGATCAAGTACATAGCTACCATGAAACCTGACATAAGAACTGCCATAACGCCTACAAATTTGTAATTTTTTACTTTATACGGACGCTCCATATCCGGCTCTTTCTTTCTCAAAATGAGGAAAGAGATGGAGACCATGCAGTATGCGATACAGCATCCGAAGTTACCTGCATCGACGATCCACACAAGCATTTTTCTTCCTGCAAAGGGAGCCAGCACAGAGAGGGCTCCGATGAGGTAAAGGGCATTGACCGGTGTCTTGTATTTCGGATGAAGCTTTGCAAATGTGTACGGGATCATATAAGATTCTGCCATAGAATACATGGCGCGGCTGCCGCCCATCAGGAATGAATTCCAGCTGGTGACAATACCGCACATACCGCCAACGATTACTACCTTCGCCATGGTTGATGAATTGAAAGCTTTGCCCATGGCGTCTGCTGTCACAAGCCCTGTTCCACCCTGTGAAGCCAGAATCTCAGAAGGATTCAGAATATAGCCTACTGCCAAGATAACAAATGCATAAAATACCACTGCCAATACGATGGAGAGCACAAGGATCTTGCCGATCTTCTTCAGCGGCACATTGATCTCTTCTGCAGCCTGCGGGATAACATCAAAACCTATAAAATAGAAAGGTGTAACAACCGCCACTGCAAGGATGGATTTGATCATGCTTCCCGTGGAATCTCCTACGAAACACTGAGGTGCAAGATTTGCCATATCACCGTTTACTGCTGATGCTGCGATCAGGATGATACCTACTGTACCAATGATCACCGTCAGGATCGTCTGCAAAATAGCTGCTGTCTTCACGCCGCGGATGTTTACGTATGTCATAATAAGGGCGACGATCACTGCCACTGCAAGCCAGGATGCATAAATGTCAAAACCTGCCACCGTATACAGATATCCTTTTAAGAACGGAGGATAAATATAAGTGATGATGGTTGGAAGGGCACACGCTTCAAAACAGACAACGCTGACGTATCCCAAAATGATCGCCCAAGTACATACAAAAGAACCCATTGGCCCCATTGCCCGGTGGCTGAATACATGCTCGCCTCCGCACTGTGGCATTGCACCCGTCAATTCTGCGTAGGTAAGGCCTACAAAGAACACCATGATGCCGCCGATGACAAAACCGAGGGCTGCACCGACTACACCGCCTGTCCCGATCCAGTCTCCGGAGGATACGACCCAGCCCCAGCCGATCATTGCACCAAAAGCAATCACAAGGATGTCCCATGCACCGAGTACTTTATCAAATTCTGAAGATTTCTTTTTTTCCATAATGATCACGCCTCCTTGCCAAATACTTTTTCTGCAACTTCTTCAATCATGTTTGCCGTTCCCTCTAAACCTAAAAGGTTGGAATCGATCAGCAGATGCCTGTTGTGACGGTCGCCTCGGTAAGTTCCTGTCATCTGTTTATACCTTGCATGAAGCATTTCATCGTTTTTCTGGATCAACAGCACTGCGTCATCCTTTGTCAGGTTATGTGCTTCCATTACATTTTTGATTCTTACTTCTTCCGGCGCGTAGACGAACACATTCAGGCAATTGTCCTGTTTACGCAAAATATAATCGGAGCATCTTCCGATAAATACACAGGATCCTCTTGCAGCCAGCTTTTTAATTACTTCTGTCTGGATGTAAACCACACGCTCTGTTAAATTCGCATATTGGCTGGGACTGCCTGCCGAAAGAGATGTTTTCTTTGCACGCCCCTTGACATCAATACCGGCCTCTGCCTTTTCCGCCAGTTCTTTTGAAAATCCAGCCTCTTCAATAATTTCATCAATCAATGCCCTGTCGTAATATGCAATGCCAAGGTCCTTTGCAATCTTCTTCCCGATCTCAGGACCGAAGCATCCATATTCACAGCCGATGGAAATTACAAATTGTTTTTTCATACAGCATCTCCTCTCCTTACTTGACCATATTTTCCATGTCACGGAAAAGATCTTCATCCTAACCCAGCAAATTCTTTCCTTGAAATAATTATGCACGAAGTGCTTTTTGCGTCATAGGAAAGGGCTTTCACGCTTAAGCGTGACAAGGTCTTTCCTATGATATGAAAAAAGAGAGCCTGACATTTCCGGTCAAGCTCCCTTGCTTTCATGGTCTATCTTTCTTCTGGCAGTACCTTCTGCCCTCTTTTTCTGTATCTTACAGTGATTCCACAGCTTCACGGATGATAGCTACTGCTTTATCACAATCCTCTTTTGTGACAATAAGCGGCGGGATCATACGGATGATATGTGCCCCGATGGCAGTGATCAGAAGCTTTCTCTTGATACATTCATGCTTCACTTCCACTCCTGAAATGCTGTCATCAAACTCAACGCCTACCAGTAATCCCTGTCCTCTTGCTTCTTTTACGTGTGGAAGAGTCTTCAGCTGTTCTATGAAGTATGCACCTACTTCCTTTGCATTTCCTGCAAGGTCACGGTCAAGAAGCTCGTTTACTTCTGCAAGTGCAGCCGCGCAGCATACAGGATGTCCGCCGAATGTGGTTCCGTGTGAACCCGGTGTGAAAGCTTTGGCTACTTCTTCTGTCGCACAGATTGCGCCGATGGGCATTCCTCCGCCAAGTGCTTTCGCCATGGATACAATATCCGGCTTGATTCCGTAATTCATATAAGACATCACAGCGCCTGTCCTGCACCATCCTGTCTGGACCTCATCAATGAGGAGCAGCATGCCTTTTTCATCACAGAATTCTCTTAAACCCTGCATAAATTCCTGAGTTGCCGGATGTACACCGCCTTCGCCCTGTACCGGTTCTACCATGATGGCGATGGTGTTCTCTGTACACGCATCCTTGAATGCCTGAAGGTCATTGTACGGCGCATAAGAGAATCCGTAAGTCATCGGTCCGAAGCCCACCTGACATCCGTTGCCCGGCTGGCCTGTTGCAGACATGGCACCGAAGGTTCTTCCATGGAAGCCCATCTTTGCTGTTACGATGTGGTACTTGTTCGGTCCGTACTTTTCGATGCCGTATTTACGGGCCATCTTGATCATTGCCTCATTTGCCTCTGTTCCGGAATTCTGGAAAAAGATCTTGTCCATACCGATGGTGGTGCAGACTTTTTCAGCAAGGAGTGCCTGCGGGATCGTGTAAGGATAATTGAAGGTATGCATAATATCTGCCACCTGATCCTGTACCGCCTTTACAACCTTCTCATTACAGTTTCCTGCAGAGTTTACTGCGATACCTGCGTAAAAATCAAGATACGGTTCCCCGTTTTCGTCGTAAATATACTGATCCTTTGCCGTTTCTGCAAGAAAATCAAAACGCTCATAAGTCTCGATCATATACTTGTTTACTTTGTCTTTAATATCCTGAGCCGTAAGTCCTGTGTCTTTTAATCTCATAATAAATCCTCCTCCTTGAAAACTACACGATGTCTGTTTCCCATATTGTCCTGATTTTATGATAAAGGAACCAAAGCTTCCTAAAGCATTTTTACGTTATAGGAAATCACAATTTCTATAACGTAAAAAAGACGTCGGGCATCCGTAAGGATCTCCTGACGTCTTTGTCATTTTTCATGTGCAATATTTTGAACAAATTCAATATAGCACTCTTTCAAGAAGATGTCAATACCTATTTTTCAATGTTATTTATTTTGTGTTGTTCAATATATTGGATTACTTTGTGCACTTTGAAACGGCAGCCTCGAAAATATTCAGGCCTGCTTCCAGCTGTTTATCTGTCATGACCAACGGAGCTAAAAAGCGGATCACGTTATTGTAAGTACCAGCCCCTTCTACTAAAAGCCCATTCTGTGCACATTCTTTGATCACTGCTGAAGTCAGTGCGCCATCCGGCTCCTTTGATTCTTTCTCTTTTACGAACTCGATGCCGATCATTCCGCCAAGTCCACGCACATCACCGATGCACTCATATTTTTCTTTCATAGCGCCGTAACGCTCCATCACCTTTTTCCCGATCTCTAAAGAACGCCCTGCAAGGTCATCGCGTTCCATGATCTCGATGGTCTTCAGGGAAGCCGCACAAGCCAGTGCATTTCCTCCGAAGGTACCTCCGATGGTTCCCGGTGCCGGCGCATCCATGATCTCATCTCTCGCAATGATGGCAGAGAGTGGAACTCCAGCTGCAATGGATTTTGCCGTGGCAATAATGTCAGGCTCCACGCCTGCCTCTTTCCAGTATTCTGTGGCAAACATCCTTCCTGTCCTGCAAAATCCAGTCTGAACCTCATCTGCTACCAGCAGGATGCCGTACTTGTCGCATAAAGTACGGACCGCTTTGATCCATTCGATAGGCGCCGGGATAAATCCCCCCTCACCCTGAAGCGGTTCTACCACGATGGCTGCAATGGTGTCTGCCGGGGCACACTGTTCAAACACATCGTAGATGGATTCCATGTAATACTCACATGCTTTTTCCTGCGGCATTCCTGCCGGATTTCTGTAATAGTATGGAAATCTTGCCCTGTAAACCCCGTCTGGGAATGGTCCCATTCCTACTGCATAAGCTTTTTTCGATGTCATAGACATAGTAAGAAGGGTACGGCCATGGAAAGCTCCGGAAAATACGATGATGTTAGGCCGTTTTGTAAATGCTTTTGCTATTTTTACTGCATTCTCGTCTGCCTCGGCGCCACTGTTGGTAAAGTACGCTTTTGCATGATCTCCTCTTACCGGTGCGATGGAGGAAAGCTTTTCAGCCAGTGTGACATATCCTTCATGAGTCACTACGTTAAACATCCCATGGAAATATTTGTCAGCCTGATCTTTTACCGCCTCCACTACTTCCGGATGGCAGTGGCCGATATTCAGGACACCCACTCCCCCGATCCAGTCCAAAAACTTATTCCCGTCCACGTCTTGGATCATAGCACCTTCTGCATAATCCATGACTACGGGATAACCGCACCGGATCGCCTGGGGTACTGCCTTTTCTCTTCGGTCGATGACTGCCTGTGCCTTCGGTCCCGGCAGCGTTTCTGTAACAATCTTTGGTAAGTCTTCTCTTAGCATCTTTTATCCTCCTAGTCCCTGTCATTTTTCATGGAAAAATGAGCGGATTGCGAATGTTTTCGTCGATTTTGAGAGTGCGAAGCACGAAAAATCGACGTTAGGCTCATATGTCGGGCAACTCATAATATAGATGAGGCGCCAAATATCTGTTGAAAGATATTTGACGCCCTTGT
>JALFIB010000076.1 GCA_022776305.1 Lachnospiraceae bacterium | reverse complement strand
TTTTGTGATATACTGTTCTGGCATCGGTATATGTTACATAGCAAAATGTAAATGGAGAAAAGCAAATGAGTAAAGCATATGAATTTTTAAAAGAATGTGGTTATTTTTACGTATTGACGATAAATGGAGATTTCCCAGCCGGGAGGCCATTCGGCGCTGTGATGGAGTATGATGGAAAGCTATTTATTTCTACAAGTGATGGGAATAAAGTACATAAGCAGCTAAGGGATAATGGTAATATTCAAATATTGGCAAAAAAAGAGCAGACAAGGGAGTGGCTCAGGATAACCGGAAAGGCTACGGAATGTAATGATATTAAGATGAAACAGAAAATGTTAGATGAATGTCCTATTCTTTCAAAGCATTTTTCATCAGCAGATTCCGACCACTATTTACTCTTTCAAGTAGAAATCCTAAATACGGAATTTAACTAAACCAAGCAAGTCCCATCTGATAAACTGCGAAGCAGCTATTCTGTTATGAGAAAGTAGCGAAACGGATTTTAAATATCCGCTTGCCTTAGGTAATAGATCCACAGTTTGGAGGAATGCAATACCTTCCTTCAAAATATAAAAATACTTCTTGACCTAAAGTTAAGTTTAGGCCTTATGATTTATAGCATAAAGCAAACAGGCTTTCATTTCAATAGGTTTTTTATACGAAGGTATTAGGTATTTTGAAGACAGAAGAACTTAAGATGGTTACAGTGTGGGATAAGGCTTTTCCTAAGAGTGAAAAGGTGGACCACAGGAAGATTACATTTATGAATTGCTACGGCATCGCCCTTGCAGCGGATATGTATATTCCAAAGAATGCAGAGGGTAAACTTCCGGCAATTGCAGTAAGTGGTCCATTCGGAGCGGTGAAAGAGCAGTGTTCCGGATTGTACGCGCAGACGATGGCAGAAAGAGGATTCCTTACAATTGCATTTGATCCTTCTTATACCGGAGAGAGCGGCGGTTTTCCAAGATATATGGCATCACCTGATATTAATACAGAGGACTTTATGGCAGCAGTTGACTTCCTTTCCGTACAGGATAACGTAGATGCTGATAAGATAGGCATTATTGGTATCTGCGGATGGGGAGGAATGGCAATGAATGCAGCGGCTCTTGATACACGAATCAAGGTAACGGTTGTATCCACCATGTATGATATGGCAAGAGTAAATGCGAATGGGTATTTTGATGCAGAAGACAGTGAAGAAGCCAGATTTACAAAGAAGCAGGCTATGAATAAGCTTAGAACTGAGGAATATAAAAGGGGTGAATATTCACGAGCAGGTGGATGTATGCCGCTCCCGGTTCCTGAAGACGCACCATTCTTTGTAAAGGATTATAGCGAATATTATAAGGGAAGGTGCTATCACGAAAGGAGCCTCAATTCCAATGAAGGATGGAACAGTATTGGCTGTCAGTCGTTTATGAACCAGCCGATCCTGAAATATAGTAATGAAATCAGAAGTGCTGTTCTTATCATACATGGAGAGAAAGCACACAGCTATTATTTCGGAAAAGATGCATATGAGGCTATGGTCAAAAACAGTAAGTATGCTGCAAACAAGGAGCTTCTTACGATTCCTAATGCAGACCATACAGATCTCTATGACAATCTGGATGTAATTCCTTTCGACAAGATGCAGAAATTTTTTGAAGAGAACGGAGTGTGTTAACTATGGCAAAGAAAGTATTGATTCTTTCAACAAGCCTTCGTGGAGGTAGTAATTCAGATATCCTTGCAAGGGAATGTGAGAGGGGCGCGAAAGAAGCCGGACACGAAGTAGAATACATTTCCTTAAAAGGGAAAGAGATAAAATATTGCATTGGATGTTTATCCTGCCAGACGAAGGGAAGTTGTGTGCTTCAGGATGATGTGGCAGAAATCATGGCAAAAGTAAAGGATGCAGAAGTAATCGTTTATGCTACCCCGATTTATTATTATGAGATGGCCGGACAGATGAAGACATTACTTGACCGGTTGAATCCGCTTTATTCTTCTGACTATGCATTCAGGGATATCTATATGATTGCGACAGCTGCAGAGGAGGAAGACAGTGCTTTTGAAAAAGCATACAACGGTCTTCTCGGATGGGTTGACTGCTTTGAAAAGGCAGAACTGAAAGGCATTGTAACCGGAGGAGGAATAGTTGATCCTAATGATGCAGGTAACCATAAAGATACTATGCAAAAAGCCTACCATCTTGGAAAGGGACTATAAAAGCGGATCGTATTGGACAGAAGGTATGGATCAACAGGAGGAAGGAAAATGTCGAAACAGATAGCTGTTTTGTCAGATACCCATGGGCTGTTGCGCTCGGAAGTACTGGAGAAAATCGTCGGATGTGATGTAATCATTCATGGTGGGGATATCAACAGGCAGAAAATACTGGAACAGTTGGAGAAAATAGCGCCGGTGTATGTGGTGTGGGGTAATAATGATAAAGAATGAGCCGGGAATATTCCGGAGACGCTGACGTTTCAGATCGAAGGGTACCGGTTTTTTAGGGTCCATAATAAAAAGTTTGTGCCGGAAGGACTGACGGATATTGATGTGGTTATCTTTGGCCATTCTCACAAGTATTTTGAGAAATATGTGGATGGCAGATTGTGGCTGAATCACGGAAACTGCGGCAAGCGTCGGTTTGATCAGGAAATCACCTTTGCCTTATTTATTCGTCATTATAAAGGGAAAAACATGAAAAAACATTGCTTTCGTGATAATATTCTGATAAAATTAAGATAGAATAAGCAGTATGAAAGGAGTGCATGAACATGATACAAATTAGACCTGTTTCTGACCTTAGAAATAAATTTCCAGAGATTGAAACTATTGTAAACAGTGGAAAACCTGTATATCTCACAAAAAATGGATATGGAGCAATGGTCGTATTAAGTCTGGAAGAATACGCAAGTCTGACTGACAGTATCGAGATGAAACTTGATGAAGCTGACAGACAGGCAGCAATGACAGAAGAAAG
The DNA here is from genome assembly GCA_022776305.1 of Lachnospiraceae bacterium. Taxonomy (GTDB): domain Bacteria; phylum Bacillota; class Clostridia; order Lachnospirales; family Lachnospiraceae; genus Choladousia. The sequence goes on along the minus strand of JALFIB010000076.1, from coordinate 3,465 downwards.
ACTTTCCCATGAAACAGTTTTCAGTAATGTAAGGAGTGCGGTGCATGGAAAATAAATCCTATCAGCTTAGGTATTTACCACTGTTTGAACAGGATTTAATCAGCACAGTGAATTACATTACTAATGTATTAAAAAATGAGGACGCAGCATTACGATTGATTGATGATGTTGAAGCCGCTATTTTGGAAAGACTGAACAATCCTGTTGCTTTTGAACCGTACCATTCTGCTAAAAAACGTGACTATCCATACTATCGAATCTATGTAAGAAACTATGTAGTTTATTATGTGGTGATTGATGATGTAATGGAAGTACGCCGCTTGATGTATGGTGCAAGAGATACAGACAGACATTTGTAACAGAATAAAGATTCACATGAGCAGTAAATCTATAAGGTTTGCTGCTCACGCTGTTCCTTATTGTGTTTATGCTGCTGAATCTAAAAACAATCATCACTATGGACTGGAAAGCAATCTCACTTTTTCAAGATGGCAGCGTCTATTTTTCGGTCACGCCATATGGGATAATCACAGTCATTATCGCAACTCTGGCGTGTGTTGTTGCTGTTATGATGTACCGCAGATTCCAGTATGACAAGGTAAAGCAGCTCTTTCACCGTCAAAAGCTGGCACGCATGATTTTCTTTGCATTCATCCGTTTAACGATGGCAATGGCAGAATGAGCCGCTTGCGACTACGCTGCTTTTATACCGCAGTGGGTTCTATGTTGGCAAATATATCTCTTTGGAGGCAAAAATCGCGAAAAACAAGGATCTGTATTATGACGCATTAAGCCGTGCACAGCATGGTTGGCATCAAGGAACTGAGGATGCAGTTCCGTTCATCAAATACCTGCTTAGCACCATCCTTGCTGCGTATAAAGACTTTGGGGATAGATTTGCTATCGTGGAAGAGAAGCTTCCAGCCATTGCTATGGTGCGCAAGGCATCTCTGAATATAATCGGGCGCTTCACGAAGTAGGATATCCGGGAACAGTGTCCTTCGCTGAGCCTTAGTTCTGTAGAAGCTGCGTTGAGGAAAATGGTTGCATCCGGTGAACTTAAGCGTGAAGGAGCCGGAAAATCAACCTGCTATATTCGCTTGAAATAGTGTAACACATTTATTCCTTTTATTCCGCGTCAGGGATATTTTCATTTTACCTTTCATAGTGATTCGCCATATGGGAAGCTAAGGATGGGCAATAGATTTATTTTGTAAAAAGAGAATAGTGAGTAAAGGCAAGGGCATCAACCGTAAAAAGTTGGTGCCCTTTGCTGTGTGCTAACCCAAAAAACAGGCACTGACCAGCTTTCAGTCAGTGCCTGTCCTACGCTTAAGGTTATTCCAAGCCAGACTTTTCGTTGAGACAGTATTCACGCCAAACCCTGTCCTTACATATGATAAAAGAAAAGTAAAGGCTGCAAAAGGACACGCATGTTCGAGGATAATCGAAGGATCAGGATGCAGGATAGGAGGTATGGAACCATGAAGGACGAGGCCATTATGAAAGGGATCATCGCTTCCCTTGCAGCAGAAAAGCTGATTTCACCGCTTGAAAAAGCCAAGCTGTTATCGGCAATCAGGGAAGAGGAGAACTATGAATAGCCGCGAACGCGCAGTCTGCTACTGCCGCTGCAGCACAGAAGAAGAATCCCAGAAAAATGCCCTTGAAAAACAGGTTGCTGAGGCTGAAGAGTGTATATGCAACCATGGCTGGCTCCTCGTAGATTCCTACGTGGAGAGCCGGTCAGGGACGACGACAAAGGGGCGTGACCAGTACAAAAGGTTGTGTGCTGACCTTGAGACTGGTAAGTTTGACATTATCGTCATAAAATCCCAAGACCGCTTAATGCGAAACACGATGGAGTGGCATATATTCCTTGACCGCATGACTAAAAACGGGAAAAAATTGTTCATGTACCTTGAGAACAAGTTTTTCACCCCGGATGATTCTTTAGTAACGGGGATAAAAGCCATCCTAGCTGAGGAGTACAGCAGGGAGTTGAGCAAGAAGATCAACAATGCCCACCATAACCGGCAAAAAAATGGCCGGAATGTAATATTGACAGGGAATACATATGGGTTTTGCAAATTGCCGGATAAGAGTATCGGCATCATCGAAGAGGAAGCTGATGTTAAGCGCCGCATGTATGAATTATGTGCGGCGGGGTACGGTGGGAGGACGATAGCGGAGATCCTTAAAAACGATGGGATAGTGAACCGGAAAGGCAGGCCATTTACGGATGCAAACATCCTTCGGATGATTAAAAACCCGATGAATAAGGGTACAGTGGTCATGGGAAAGCGGCATTTTGATTTTGACACGAAACAGACCTTGAAAGTCCCGGAGGAAGAGTGGCATGTGTTCGAACATAGGATCCCTGCCATTGTTTCCGAAGAACTTTGGGAGAGGGCAAACCAAGAAATCAAAAAGCGGGCAGAAGCGGGGCGGAAAAACGGCGTGTACCGGAAAAACAGCAGTGCAGGGAAATATTCATTGAGCGGCAAACTCGTCTGTGGCTGCTGCAATGCCGTTTATTACCGTACTGTGAGACGGGGATATGGAACCGGTGAAAAGGTATTTGAATGGAAATGCAGTAATTACCTGTATACAGGAAGAAGTGCAGACTCCGGAAAAGCAAGGGGACAGTTGAGGAGGGTGGAAGTCCACAGGGCTGAAGGCTGCAATAATATCCATTTGAATGAGGAAAAGCTCTTCCGTTTACTGGAAGACGTGTTCCTAAAGTCTTACCAGCCGGATAAAGAGAAAATCCTTCGAAAAACAATCCGGTTGCTGCGCCGTGTACTAAAGGATACAGACTACCAGCCACAGATCGACAGGGAGAAAAGGCAGATTGAGCAGATTAAGAAGCAGATGGATGTGTTGCTGGATAAGCTTCTTTCCGGGGTTATCCCGGATGACATGTACCAAGAAAAACAAAGCAAGCTGAAATGTGCCCTTGATAAATCAAAGGAGACCCTCTTGCAGCTGGAAAAGAAAAATGAATCCGGCGATACGATCAAAAGCAGGATCGATAAGATCGAACAAGCATTACAGGAAGGCAACCTGTTTGAAAAAGCATCAACAGCCAGTATGCTGGAGGAAGTGGAAAAGATCGTGGTGTATCCTACATATATGGAGATCTGTTTCCATACCGCCCGCATGCTGGGAATGGAACATACGGACCTGCCGGATACAGGAAACAGCATTTTAACGATAACGTACGGGAACCTCTTCAATTACCAAGGACAGAAAGAAGAGGAGCGGGAAGCGATTGTTGAAATGATGCGCTCAAAACCTGGCATTACTGCGAAGCAGATAGCGGAGGAAACAGGGCTTAGCTTGTCCGGGGTAAATTATAGGATACGGGTCCTGAAACGGGATGGCAGGATCAAATATCAAGGAAAAGGTGGCAAGGGCTGCTGGAAAATACTAGGGGATGAAGAGGAACCGGATGGCGCAAAA